>CAYXVC010000183.1:0-3586 GCA_964468225.1 uncultured Gammaproteobacteria bacterium | reverse complement strand
GAGAATGATACGCGCCTCTCTGCTTGAAGTGATGGATGAAGATTTTATTCGCACGGCTCGCGCCAAAGGACTCAAAGAGAGTCGTGTTGTTTTAAAACATGGTTTGAGTAATGCGTTGCTGCCAGTCATTACTATTCTGGGTTTGCAACTTGGCGTACTACTTGGCGGCGCAGTGATTACCGAAATTGTTTTTTCATGGCCCGGCATTGGTCAATTAACGATTGATTCGATCAATCGTCGTGATTACCCAGTGGTGCAAGCCTGTATTTTAGTAATTGCGCTCACTTATGTTGTTGTTAATACGCTGACTGATGTGGTCTACGCATTGATTGACCCACGCATCCGGCTTGGAGACTCATGAAAATGCGTTTCTACATTCCATTCACCATCGTCATTTTATGGCTGTTTTTTGCCCTGTTTGGCTCCCTGCTTCCACTTCACCCAAATTTAATCAACCTCACTGAAATATTAACGCCACCCAATATAGAGACATGGTTTGGTTATGATGATCTTGGGCGACCACTTTGGGATCGTCTGGTCATGGGCGCAAAAACCTCATTCTTTGTCGCGTTCTGGGTAATTTTAGTCTCAACCGTGGTTGGAACACTCGTTGGAGCTTTTAGTGCCTATATTGGCGGCTGGTGGGATCACCTTATTGTGCGAATCATTGATATATTCCTCGCCTTCCCCGGCATTCTTCTCGCCATCGCCATGGCGGGTTTAATGGGGCCGGGTATTGATAATGTCGTCATAGCACTTTGCACGGTTGGCTGGGTAGGCTATGCACGGCTCTCCCGTGCTCAGGTACTTTCCATCAGACAAAGGGAACATGTGCAGGCCGCAGAAGCACTTGGCATCCCCCCCTTTCGAATAGTTACCAGACATCTATTACCATTGATTATGGCTCCATTAATTGTTGAAGCCACGTTTGGTGTAGCCGCCGTGATTATCGGCGAAGCCGGGCTTTCATTTCTTGGTTTGGGCGTTCAACCCCCCGATGCTTCGTGGGGCAGCATGATTCGTGATGGCGCACGATACATGCTGGTCGCCCCTCATATGGTCATTATTCCAGGAATTGCTTTAATGCTTGTGGTACTTGCAGTAAACTTGCTTGGCGATTACTTACGAGATCGACTTGATGTTAAACAGAGGACAATAGAATGAAAATAAAAAATAAAGTTTTAGCCGTACTGATTAGCAGCTCATTTGTTTGCACTGCAGCCAATGCCGGAATTATCGTCACACAAAAAAATGGTGATGATATTGAAGCACATATCTTTCAAAGCGGTACCTATATAAATCAGAAAAATGATACCGTATCCGCCATTATCGACTTCAATGAAAAGCAATGTTCACAAATCAATCATAGTGCAAAGTCATATTTTACTGGCGATTGTAAAGGCATGGCTCCCGCATTCAAAAGCTTTATGTCCAGCAAAGTGGAAGAAGGCAAAGCTGCAATGAGCAGTGAAGACCAAGCCTACATGAAAAAGATGATGGAGCAGATGCTACCAAAGCAAAATGATGCCAAAATCACTGTTAAAAAAATGGGCTCTACATCCATACAAGGTTATTCATCGGATCAATATGTATTAAAATTGGGGGATCAGAAAATTAGCGAAATCTGGGTTTCAAAAGCTCTGGAAGAGGAGATTGCTAAAGAGATCGATATTAAAAAGCTGGACAAGCTAGCCAAAGAATTTAAAGAGGCGATGGGCGGCATGCAAGAAGCCATGTTCGGCAAAAAAATGAAAAACCCTGAAAAAGATGCTGAGGCGACTTTAGATGACAAAGGCTACTTTATTAAACGAATCAAGTACGGTAACGACATGTTCGCTGCCATTCCAGGAGCGCCTCAAAAAACCAATTCCAAAGGTGACACAATACGTGATGAGCAAGAGGTTGTTTCAGTAGAGAAAAAGAAACTCGACCTTGCAAAATACTCAATTCCAAAAGATTATCAGGCAGCGACATCATGGAAAGAGTTTGTTGAATCATCCATCAAGAGATTTTAATGCGGCTTTGTAGTAAATAATTTATTAAAACAGATTGAATAGAAGCGCATTATCGCTGATAATGCGCCCACGTTATAGTTATGGTGACTTGTATCGGTCTGCTCGCAACGCGATGCTGTGAACTCCGCCAGACCCGGAAGGGAGCAACGGCAGCAGCGGATGCGTGTGCCGGGATTCGGCGGGTACGAGTTGCCACCCATATACTTCTAGGCTTGAGAGCTATCAAGCTTTAAAACAGGTGCAGCTATGGGTTATCAAGTGCTGGCGCGTAAATGGCGTCCAGGCATTTTTAGCGAAATGGTCGGTCAGACTCATGTGTTACGCGCTATTACCAATGCGCTGGACAACGACCGCCTGCACCATGCCTATCTTTTCACGGGCACACGCGGCGTAGGAAAAACAACCATTGCCCGCATCTTTGCCAAATCACTCAACTGTGAAACTGGTGTCAGTTCAACTCCATGCGGCCAGTGCGGCATATGTCAGGAAATCAGTGAAGGACGTTTTATTGACCTGATCGAAGTTGATGCGGCCTCTCGCACCAAAGTTGAAGATACCCGTGAGCTGCTTGATAACGTGCAATACGCTGCGACGCGCGGTCGTTACAAAGTGTATCTGATCGACGAAGTACACATGCTCTCGGCGCACAGTTTCAATGCACTGCTGAAAACTCTGGAAGAACCTCCCCCTCACGTCAAATTTTTGCTTGCAACAACAGATCCACAAAAACTACCCGTCACCATTCTTTCTCGCTGCTTGCAATTCAACCTGAAACGTCTGCCTCCCGAGCTGATTCAGGGACATTTAAATTTTGTGCTGACAGAAGAAAAGATTGAAGCAGAAAGTGACGCGTTAAAACAACTTGCCCGCGCTGCGGATGGCAGTATGCGAGATGCACTCAGTCTGCTCGACCAAGCCATTGCATACAGCGGTGGTCAACTGACGACAGCTCAAATGCATGAAATGCTTGGCACTATTGAGCAGACATATGTATTAAAATTGGCACAAGCACTGGCTGAAAACAGTGCAGAAAACTTATTGAATTGTGTTGATCAACTTGCCGAGCAAGCCCCTGACTTTAATGGTGTGCTGGCCGATCTAATTGCCTTGCTCTATCGTATTGCACTGCAACAAACAGTGCCTTCTGCTATGAGTGACAATGAGGATCACAAAGAGATCATCGCTCAGCTTGCTGAAAATATTTCACCACAAGATGTGCAGCTTTATTACCAGATTGCCTTAATTGGCCGTCGGGATTTGCCCTTGTCCCCCGACTTGCGCACAGGCTTTGAGATGATCATGTTGCGCATGTTGGCGTTTAGACCTGTTACCACCACTAATACACCATCCAATGATGGACAAAATGTACAACAGACTGCGCGTATGCCGGTGAAAAAATCAGCTCCAGTCGTAGCAGATAAATCAACACCACCTCTTAATCCGGCAAAACAAGCTATTGCAGCAGCTAAAGCTTTGACCGAAACCAAACCTTTAAAGCCAAAAGAAGCACCTTCCACACAAAAAAAACAGTTGGAAACAGAGGTGCCGACACCGGAAGATACACCTGCCAT
>CAYXVC010000182.1:0-3623 GCA_964468225.1 uncultured Gammaproteobacteria bacterium | reverse complement strand
CGTATATTTTTTCTTGATTTCATATTATTCCTCCACTGATGTAACTGGTTGATGTCATTAGTATCCAGGCAACCAGAAGTTTTCCCAGCAATTATAGTAAAGGATTATTGATAACAAAAGCTATCTTCATGTGTTTAATCTATAAAAAACCACAAAATTTCGCCCGACAAATCACCTTAACTGACGATCTCAGAAACAATTAGATGGAGCAAATGAGTTCAACATAGCTAGCATTACTCCGCATGTCCGAAACTGCTCAGATTGCCCTTCTATTTTGTTCAAGAGCAAAGCGAAAGCTTACAAGTGTCAATGAGGGATGAGTGCCTTCAGACAGCGATTGGACTAATATAGAGGGTAAGCTGAGCGATTACCATGGCTATTGATTGCTCAGACGGGAAATAAAGTGGAGGGAGGGATGAAAAAACATCATTATTGTTATGAAATGAAATCGCTTGTTCGTTGTTATCTCATTCGGCCATCCAACCGGCCTAAGTACAACCAACAAACATAGATTTTTATTATTTTAAACTTTATAATCAGTCCGTTGTGGATTTTATAAACAGACAATAACTCGGCCATTATCACTTATTATTTTCAGTTTTTATCGAAGGCAGCATGACTATCAATTGCTCTATATTTTCAATAACACCATTTATCCCCAGCGATCAGGCACTGGAACAATCATCCCTGCCAGATAAAGCCTTGGAGTTGAGTAAACAATCCGCCAAGCTCACCGGACAACTATCACCAATCAGCCTTGCTACTCTGGAACAGTATATGGGAATCGTCAACTCGTATTATTCAAACCTCATTGAAGGCAATGCGACACGTCCTCATGAGATTCGAGCCGCGCAACGAGGGGATTACAGTGACGACCCCGCCAAGCGCAATTTACAAGCAGAGTCATTGGGGCATAGCGCTGTTCAACAATGGCTGCGTGAGCTAAATCTAGATTTGGATACGCTGTTTAGCCCAGCGTTTATTCAAGCAATACACCAGCGCTTTTACCAGCAAATACCTGAAAGCTTGTGGACAATTAAAAACACCAAGGGCCATGTGGTTGATACGGTTAAGCCCGGCATGTGGCGCACCCAAAGCGTAACAGTCGGGCACCATATTGCACCAGCACCCGATAACCTGGGTAGTTTGATATCGAGTTTTTGTGCATCGTATCATCCGCAAAAGTTCAAGGGTGATCGTAAGCTGATTGGCATAATGGCAGCACATCATCGTTTTGCATGGATTCATCCCTTTGCAGACGGCAATGGACGCGTGGGTCGATTGCTGACCGATGCCGCATTAAAAATAATTGGCCTGGATAGTTGTGGCGCTTGGTGTCTAAGTCGTGGCTTGGCAAGAACATCCAGCCAATACAAAAGTTTATTAGCAGCAGCCGACGCTCCGCGCCATAGTGATTATGATGGGCGCGGCACCTTAACTGAAAAAGGCCTGGTCGATTTCTGCGATTACATGTTGAGTGCTGCGATTGATCAAGTCGTTTATATGAGCAATTTACTCGACCTTGCTAATTTGCGTGTACGCATCAAAAATTATGTACAAGCACGCAACGACCTACGTGTTGCTGGAATGACAAAAGGTTTAAAAACTGCCGCTGGTTTAATCTTGCATACTGCATTTATTCATGGCGAAATTGAGCGAACTCAAGCCCTGGAACTATGTGCAATGCCGCAGCGCAGTGCCAGGCGTTTATTAAGCCAACTTAAAAGTGAAGGCCTGCTCAGCGAAACCAGCAGCAAATCACCCTTACGCTGGGAAATTCCTGAACATGCCGAAGCTTGGTATTTCCCAGAGCTAGTGCCCATGGTATGAAGAAAAACATGTTTATTCATCAATAATGTTTTGGCGTACCGAATCACCCTGTCTGACTTATTCACCGCCCATCAAACCATGGTAGGGTGTGGTGAGGCACGAACCGCACCAAATTAAAGCGATTGGCTTTAACTTTGTTTTGGCCAACAACTCGACAACACTCAGAGTTTTTGACATTCTTTCAATGTAATACGATCGCATTTATTGATGCGGTTCGTGCCTCACCACATCCTACCAATTTGCCGCTTATTACTGCGTTATTGTTCAATCAGTTGAAGCTGGTAGGTTCCTGAATCTGAGCCATGCCGATTACCTACGTGAATGCGATAATTATCATCACTAGGTAATGTATAAATTACTCTTGGTGGAATGTTGTCAAACATGTTGTCATCAATAAATTCAACTGGAATATCATCAAAACAACCACTCAGGCAATTTGCTGCAAAGATATGACTATCAAAAAACTTGGCTGTTGGATCCGACTTCTGTAAAACAACCTCGATTTTTTGCCCGGTTGTGCCACTGAAAAAGTAGATGTCTTCAGTTCCTTTTGTTTCCAAATTACCGGCACCAACCGATGGCACACCATCAGATATGATATCACCGATTGAGATATTGAATTGTTCAATAGGATGTGGATTGATTAATTGAAAATGATACGTTCCCACACGAGCGTTCGATGTATCCAAAACAGAAGTTCCGTCATATTTTTCGTTGATTGCAATTGTGTATTCGCCACCTCTTGTTAACGCAACAGCTCTCGATTGATCAAGGTTCGTATCAAGCACAACATTTCCATCACTATCTCTAACCGCAACCGTGACATTTGAAGAAGCGCTAATCGAATTTTCCTGCATGTCAAACAGAACTGTTTGTCCTGGACTCGCAGTAAATTGATAGACATCGACAGCTAGTCGGTCTTCTAAATTGCCTGCACCTGTTGCTGGGAGACCATCAGAAACAAAGCCACCAATTGCTATATTAAACTCTTGGGGATCATCGACACTGGTCACTTCAAAGCTGTATTCACCGACTGCATCATATAGGTACTCCCCAATGGTCAGAGTATAGTCTCCCCCCTTTTTCAATTGAGCAATGTAGGCATTTCCATTGAAAATAAATGCCGACCTGAAATTTATATTACATATTTCAAAGCTCGTATGAAAACGACCGCCACAAATAGCAGCCGTATCAAATACTATGTTGCCAATATCATCTCTAACGACAAAATCAATTTCTTGAGGAACTAAATCACCTGTCAAATTAAAAAATAGAATATCAAAAAATAAGGTTTGTCCTGGAGTCGAGTTAAAATGGTAGACATCAAATGCTCCAGGTTGTTCAATTATACCTGCGCCTAGATTTAGAAGCGTTGCATCTGGTATTGAATCACCAATATTAATATTGAATTCCTGCGGGGGCAAGGAAAATAACTTTAGCACATACGTGGCATTACTTACCGAAAACAGGAATGGCGGAGTGCTTATATCTTCAGGGAAAAATTCGTTAAAAGAAAATGTGTAGGATCCACCATTCTCCAAAATAATAGACCGAAAATAATCCAAACCGGCACCAAGAAAACCATCATTGAATAGAACTACATTCTGATCCTCATCACGCAGCACAAAATTTAAGAAGTTTGATCTCGTTAAATCAATGATTAGTTGCTCTCCAGCCATAGCGGTAAATGAAATTTGGTCAACTTCATTCTGTGAAGCAATTTCCCCGTTGAGTGTTGCTCCAATTTGCATGGCAAATAATAATGGATTGGATCCATTGTGAACCTCAACCCC
>CAYXVC010000181.1:0-3675 GCA_964468225.1 uncultured Gammaproteobacteria bacterium | reverse complement strand
TTATATGGCGTAAAATAAAGTATGAGTGGTTGCCTTTTTCAGCCTATGAATCTTATCATTCACTTGAAGAGGAGCTATTCAATGTACTTTCGAATATTGGGGAACACCATAAAGTTGAATTCTCTTAAAGGTTGAATTAATTCTGACTTGGTACTTACTTGACGGTGACAGTTAGGATGGAGCATCACAAGGTTATTCAGACCGTCTCCACCACCCTGACACCGTTCTATAATATGGTGTACATGAATGCTGGTTTCGCCCTTAAAACCTTGCCGACACATCGGGCATAAACCTTTTTGTTGCTGCCAGATTCGGTGTAATTTGGTCCGCCCCTACTTGGAACTAAACCATTTTTGAGTATAACGCACCCCGAAATAATCATCCCCTTCAGGGTCAAAAGGATTGGCTTCTGCCTTGATCTTGATATGTCGTGTCACAGGCACAAGGCCTGCTTTGAACAAATGCTTTAGATTTCCTTGGATGCCGTCGTTTGCCCAATACCATAACTGTTTGAAGGTGAGGCTGTCCGCTTTTTGAAAAATTCGCTTTGCCACAGCATGTCTGTGGTAGTTCGCCCAGCCTCTGATAAGAGGGTTGAGCATCGCTATCAGGTTTGCCGTTTTCGCTTGACGATTCTCTCTCATGATATCCCCGTCTTTTCAAATAAAGCCTTGATGCTTTTTTTAGAAAGCTTAATCAGCAGTTTCCCGTCAGGGTACTTTCTGATATTCCAACCGAGGAAATCAAAGCCTTTGCCAATATGCGTAATATGAGTCTTCTCCTCAGAAAGCCGTAGCCCCCTTGCGATATGAAACTGAATAACACGCGGTTTAACCACGATCTCCAGCCATTCCTTAGAATCCCCAGTGATGATAAAATCATCCGCATACCGAATCACATTGATTTTATGTTGACGTTTTTCTGTGATGTTCTTGTAAGGACAACTTTCAAGACTATCCAGACACAGGTTCGCCAATAATGGCGAGGCAATTCCGCCTTATGCAAAGTAGCCAATTTAAGTACCTGTAAAAGCACAAAATTAACTTTATTTTCTTTGCATAATACCTAAAGTGTAATACATTAAAAAATGCTGATTTTGAGGCACCCTTCATATTCGGCTAAAAGTAGTGGACAGTTTAGCGGTAAAAAAATATTCGCGCAGACAATAGCCTTCAGAATCTCCTGACTTTTTTGAAAGTAACATGAAAAGGGAGGGGCTATTCTGCCTGAGAAATCGTCTCGAACAGCAATTCTAACCAGTTTTCCTCAAGTTTCGTTTTCATCAACAACTCAATGGGCGCTTTACCTTTGCGCTTGCCACTCTTATATTGATGGTAATTATGATAAAACATAATAAGATTGAGATGCTCCTGACTGATCTGCCCTTTGCATTCATTGATATAGGGACGAATGAGCGAGTTGACCATTTCAATCAGCGATGATGTTCTAACCATGCCATTAAAATCTTCAAAGGCGCGTTCTATCAGTGGATTAGCATTTTTCCCTAATAAGGGCATGACTATTTCTAACCAACCATCGCGTTCGGTTTCGTGGTACTTTTTGCACGCCCCTTTATTCTGGTGGGATTGATGATCATGTTGCCAGGCGAGCCCGATCATTTCAAGGTTTTCTTTCGCGATCGTTTGGGATAATCTTTGGAAAATATCCTCAACTTGCTGATAACAGATACAAATATCGTCAATATGGCTTCTTATTGCTTTCGTTTCCTTCTGAAGTTTATCAAGTTCCAGTTGATCTAATAAATCCATCAAAGTGAGCAATTCAGCTTTTACTTTCGCTTTTTGGCGATGCTCGCCTGTTTTAAGGTCGAAAAAATATAACGCCGGGAATAACAGTTCCAGCACATCTTCAACGTGCTGATAGTTTGCCACCTTTTTCTCGCAATCCACTTTCGCCTTTTCAAACGCTTCTAACTGTTTCTGCTTGTTGATTCAGTGCGTGCATTATTAAAGACCCGTAATCGTTCAGCCTCCTGGGTGATCGCATCATAAGCCTGACTTTCAAGTGTTCGTAACAACTTCGTTAGCCCACGGAATTCATGAAAATGATCCGAACACCAGATTTGATTACCTTGAAACTGTTGATAGCCCTGCACGATGCCTACCCCCCGATCACTGGCAAGGCCTTGAGAAAAGATTTCATTGCTTTCAATCGACTTGAAATGTGCTTTCCAGGTATCAGACTGACAATTACTGGCTAACTCAATCTTTAATATGGCTGTACTAACGGGGTCAATCGTGACTAGAATAGGTTGACCGCAAGCGTATATTTCATCACTCAAATAGAAAATCGTGATAGGTTTGTTAAGATTCAGAGTGCTAGGTAAGCGAGAACCAAAACTCGTGAGGCGTTGGCCAATCATGCTTGCAGAATCAGTAGAATAGCCTTGTATTCGTAAAATTTCGGAAATACCTGACAAAGAAACGTTCCCCGCCAGCCGTAGCAAAACAATGGCAGAGTCAAGGTTTAAGTGATGTGAAGGGTGGTCAATCTCTTGATAGTCACTCAGTAGTTCACTCAAACACAGTGTCGACACACCGATCATTTGATAGAGAAAAGATCTTGAGATCTTAAATTTTTTAGCGAGTGCGGTTCTTGTCCCATAAACACCTTCACAAGCTAAGGCGAGTATGACGATATGTAAGCGGGTTTGAGTGTCCAGGTTTTTAAGTCGGGTGAATTTGATAAGGGGAGCCTCTTGCTATATTTAAGATGGCGTGATTTTTGCTTAAATAATTCGGATTTGCAAGAGTTTTTTTCAAGACTGTCCACTGGAAAATGAAGGGTGCCCAATTGTGACCCGAATGATTATTCTATTGGCCATTACGGCCAGCAAGCTGGGACGTCCTGCCTATGCTGTAGTGGATGCGTATTTCGCCACAAGCCCTGCATTCATTACGGCCCGGAAATATTGCATGGAGACGGGGCAGCCCTGGATTCATCTCATTGTTCCAGCCAAAAAGAGCTATGCAGCCTACCCGTCAAATAAAAAGAAAAAGGTCGATAAAATTAAGCTATGGAGTCTATTTGACTGCCCAGAATTATTCACCACAATAAAACATCCAGTACAACAACGTTCGATCCAATATTATGAACGTGCTCTTTTTTGGCCTCCGGCCGGGTGCTTTCTCCGCTTTGTCTGGATTATCGACTGTCAGCGGTGTTGGGTTCTGATGGGGAGCGACCTGACTCTAGACCCATTGGAAATGATTCGCCTTTACCCGCTACGGAGCAAAATAGAAGTGATGTTCAAAGTCATGAAGCATGTTATCGGTGCTTTTTCCTATCATTTTTGGTCATCCTCTTGCCCTAAGGTTTGCAAGAAGCTATGGGCTAAAAAGGGAAAGGACTTAATCAGTCCCGATCAGTACAAAAAGATGCTTCCAACATTAAGAGCGATAGAAGCTTTCGTCAATTTTGCAGGTATCGTCACTGGAATTCTACAGTATTTAGCTCTGACCTATCACCAACAAGTATGGAAATGGCATAAACAAAGTTCCTGGTTACGTACCTACTCATCAACCATTCCGTCCGAAGAAGTCGTTCAACGTGTTATTCAATGCCATTTTTTTGTTCTCCCTCATGTCAAAGAGCTGGCTTGGCTGAGAACAATGATCAAGCAGACCAACGAGCAGAAGCGTATAGGGCGCGAAG
>CAYXVC010000180.1:1258-3676 GCA_964468225.1 uncultured Gammaproteobacteria bacterium | reverse complement strand
CTTACTTGAAAAATCAAAAACATTGAATATTATTTATGGTTATTCCCGACTAAGATAGATAAAAATTGAAATTTACCCAACTTATCTTTTTCAGGAGTGGTTATGAGCACTGTCGATATCGAGCAATATACAATAAAAGAAGAGCCTTTCTACGAAGCGCAAGATAGAGAAGTTGCGCTTTACGAAGCGGCGTACAACAAGCGTTTGCCTGTGATGATTAAAGGGCCAACCGGTTGTGGAAAGTCTCGTTTCATTGAATATATGGCCTGGAAATTGGGGAAACCTTTAATTACGGTCGCCTGTAATGAAGATATGACAGCTTCCGATTTGGTGGGCCGCTATTTACTTGATGCAGACGGTACTCGTTGGCTGGATGGTCCGCTGACTGTTGCTGCCCGTATCGGCGCTATTTGCTATCTTGATGAAGTCGTTGAAGCACGTCAGGATACCACTGTTGTGATTCATCCTCTGACGGATCATCGTCGTGTTTTGCCTTTGGATAAAAAAGGTGAGTTGCTTGAAGCACACCCTGATTTTCAATTGGTCATTTCTTATAACCCTGGCTACCAAAGCCTGATGAAAGATCTGAAGCAATCCACCAAACAGCGTTTTGTTGCTTTTGATTTTGATTACGCTTCTCAAAGTGTTGAAATAGAAATTTTGGCCAAAGAAGCGGGCGTGGATAGTGAGCTTGCAGCTAAGTTAGTTAAAATCGGTGTCACTGCGCGTAACTTGAAAGGGCACGGTCTGGATGAGGGTATTTCAACACGCTTGTTAGTATACGCAGCAGCTCTGATCAATGATGGTGTTAACCCTCAGGATGCTTGTCGCATGGCATTGGTTCGCCCGATTACTGATGATGCGGACATTCGCTCGACACTGGATCATGCTATTGATCAGATTTTTGGTTAATCCGAAGTCAATCGGTCGAGGTTCAGTGCCTCGATCTTATGGGATGAACAAGAGATAAGAGTCACATTATGGTGCTACCTTACCCCACTCCAGAAAAAAGCCTCGGGCCTAAATACCCTGAACTTACATCAGAAGAACTTGAACTTTATCGTTCTCAGCTTAATTGTGATTTTGAGCAGCTGGATAATGTTTTTGAAGATTGCATGAAAGAAGCCAAAGCGCTGCTTTCTGAAGCCGGGGTTAAGGCCTATCTTGATGGCGCATCTATGGTTACCTTGACAGGTCGTGGATTTGACCCCGTTCTTACTTATCTGGAAGATATGCCCAAGGTCGCTAATAGTTTGGGCGAAGAGACGCTGGAGATGGTGGCTCAGGCCGCCTGGAAAATGACACGCTCTCCTAATGGCAAAGCAATTCCTGCATTTCTTCACACAATTGGCGAAGCGGCTCGTCGCCTAGGCAGTAAAGAATCTTTGGCGCAATATATCGACATGATCGAAGATATGATTGCCAAGACAACCAAGTCGATCCACGGTTTTCACTCGACGATTCCCAGCCCCGGCGCGATTGATCTGTTTGAACAGATGCCTGGCTTGCTCAATCAGCTATCACTGGTCGGTTTGAAAAAGTGGATTGAATATGGCGTTCAAAATTATAACTATCATCCCGAACGCCAAAAAGATTACTTCTGTTTACAATCGGCGGATGCGCGTGCGGTGATGCAGCGCGAGCGCTATGGCACGCTGTATATGGATAATGAGCGTAAGCTTGATCTTTATTTACACGCCATGTGGCCTGCCGATGATGGGGAAGAGATTCCCATGCTTGTGCCTTACTCTGAAGCTTTTGATGAGCTTCGTAAGCCACAGCCTTATTACGATCAACTGGGTTTTCGTATCCCCGATGTATTTGATGATAAAAACGGGATTACGGGTATTGATCGCTACCGTGGTGTATTGGCTCACATGGCTGCGCATAAGCGCTGGAGTGGTCGTTTGATTGCGGATAACTACAGCCCGTTTCAGCGTATTGCTGTTGAAATTTTTGAAGACTGCCGTGTGGATGGCATGGCAATGGAAAAATATCCCGGATTGCGCAGGTTATTCATGGCGCTGCATCCACGTCCCGATGAATATGTTTGTAACCCTAAAGATGAATCGTGTATTCGTCACCGCTTGGCGATGATGTCATATGCTCTGATGGTGTCCGATCATGGTTATGAAAACACTTTCGTCAACGAATTTGCACAAAAATTTCGTGACATTATGGATAAGGGCGAAGGTTCGACCCAGGAAATGGCCAGTCTTGGACTTTCATTTGTCGCTCGTACACGCCTGCAATCAGATCAGTTGCCCAAGATTCATTTCAAAGACACTGAAGTTCATTACCGTGATGATAATCGCCATATGTGGCAATTCATTGAAGAGGGTGACGAAGAAGAGATGTGGGAAAAACGTGAGGTGAAAACTGACCCCGAAGATCATGCTTTGCCTCCACGCCATTACC
>CAYXVC010000180.1:0-1158 GCA_964468225.1 uncultured Gammaproteobacteria bacterium | reverse complement strand
CGTATTAATATGTATCATCGTAACGATGGTCGTAACATTGCGGTGATGTTGCTGCTTGATCTTTCTGCATCGTTAAATGAAAAAGCTGCGGGATCAAACCAGACAATTTTAGAATTGAGCCAGGAAGCGGTGGCACTCACCAGTTGGGCAATTGAGCAATTGGGAGACGAATTTGCGATTGCGGGTTTTTCATCGAACTCTCGCCACGAAGTGCGTTATCAGCATATCAAAGGCTTTGAAGAGCGTTGGGATGATAAGGTCAAAGGTCGCCTGGCAGCGATGGAAGCCGGTTACTCCACACGAATGGGCGCAGCCATGCGCCATGCGGCACACTATCTGGAAGCACGGAAAGCGGATAAAAAACTCTTGTTAGTACTGACTGATGGCGAGCCTTCTGACATTGACGTTCATGATGAACGATTATTGATTGAAGATACTCGAAAATCGGTACAAGAGCTGGATCAGAAGGGCATTTATACCTATTGCATCAATCTTGACCCTAAAGCGGATGAGTACGTAAAAGACATTTTTGGTCAGCAATATACAGTGATTGATAAAGTGGAAAAACTTCCAGAGAAATTACCTCAGCTATTTATGGCGCTGACTAAATAGAAGATTTATGACACCAGAGCAGCGCAAACGCATTGTTGATCGCCACAGTGACTCTTTTCTTCGGCATGGTCATTCGCCAGGAGCGCTTTACTGGAGCAGTAAAGCGATTCAGGAATTGCGTTTTCAGGTGCTGAACTCAATCGGTATTGAGAGTGGCGATTCGGTTTTGGATGTTGGCTGTGGCTTTGGTGATTTTTCCCTCTATCTTCATAAACAAGGGCTGGATATTAACTACAGTGGTCTTGATATTTCACCGCACTTAATTAAAAAAGGCCAAGAAGCTTACCCTAAAGTGGAGCTCTTTACGGGTGATCTGTTTGAGTTCAACCCTAAGCCACTAGCGTATGATTATGTCACTCTTTCTGGAGGCTTGGCCGAACCTATGAAAGATGATGGGGCTTATGCTTATAATACCATTACTCGAATGTATGAGATTTGTCGAAAAGGTGTTGCCTTTAATATGCTCAATGCTGAAAATGAATGGGTAGCGAGTCGTTTTGATCTGCAAAGTTTTTTACCACAAGAGCTGCTGAAGTTTTGTCAAAA
>CAYXVC010000179.1:0-3695 GCA_964468225.1 uncultured Gammaproteobacteria bacterium | reverse complement strand
TGCTGTTTTTTGTGAAAAAACAGCACAGGGGTGGCGATTGTTGGTGGCGATTGCCGATGTCTCTTCCTATGTAAAAAAAGGTACTGCTTTAGATGATGAGGCATTAAAGCGAGGAAACTCTGTCTATTTTCCGGGGAATGTCATTCCCATGTTGCCTGAAGTGCTATCAAATGGTTTGTGTTCGATCAATCCTGATGTCAATCGCTTGTGCATGGTCTGTGAATTAGAAATTAATGATAAAGCAGAAGTTTTAAACGCTCGATTTTTTGATGCTGTTATGCGTTCTCATGCGCGTTTGACTTATACCAAAGTGGCTGCCATGGTCGTCGATGAAGATGAGGCGCTATGTACCGAATATAAAACGCTGTTGCCTACGCTAAAAGAGCTTCATGTTTTATATAAAGTACTGCTTGCAGGTCGGGAAAAGCGTGGTGCAATCGATTTTGAAACTACGGAAACGCAGATTGTTTTTGGTGAAGATCGAAAAATCGAGCGCATTGCTCCAATGGTGCGCAATGATGCGCACAAGATGATTGAAGAGTTTATGATTCTTGCGAATGTCGCAACGGCTCGTTTTCTTGGTAAGAATAATATTCCCATTCCTTACCGAGTTCATAAAGGCCCGACGACAGAAAAATTGCAGAGCTTACGAGCGTTTCTTGGTGAATTGGGATTGAAGTTAGGAGGAGGGGACGAGCCTGCCGCCGCTGATTATGGCGAACTCTTGAAAAAAGCGAGAGAACGCCCTGATGCCCATCTGGTGCAAACAGTATTGTTGCGAAGTATGAGTCAAGCACTTTATACGCCTGATAATATTGGGCACTTTGGTTTAGGGTTTGATGATTATGCCCATTTTACATCGCCTATTCGTCGTTACCCTGATTTGTTGGTGCATCGCGCTATTCGGCATCTGTTGAACGGCAAAACAGCCGAAACATTTACATACAGCCACAATGATATGGTTTCATTAGGCGAGCACTGCTCATCGACAGAGCGTCGTGCGGATGAGGCGACGCGTGATGTAGAGAGCTGGTTGAAGTGTGAATACATGGAAGACAAAATTGGCGAAGTTTTTGATGCCATCATTACTTCCGTGACAGGTTTTGGTTTTTTTGCTGAATTGGATGAAATTTATGTGGACGGACTGGTTCACATTACCTCATTAGGTGATGAGTATTACACTTTTGATCCTGCGAAGCAGCGTTTGACGGGAGAGCATTCAAACAAAACGTATCGTTTGGGTGATAAGGTGCGAGTTCGTGTTGCTCAAGTTAATCTGGATGAGCGAAAAATTGATTTTGAGCTGGAAGGGGTTGAGCGCCAACCCAAACCTAAGCCCAAATCCAAGCGTCGTCGGACAAAGCGCAAATGACCCAAGCGATACCAGACATAAAGAAAGACGAAGTCTTGATTTATGGTCTGCATGCGGTCACCGCAGCGCTCAAGCAACGGCCAAAAGCAATGTGCGGTATGTGGTTTGATGGCTCACGTCGCGATGAACGTATGAAGTCTCTGCTTCAACTTGCAGAGAAGTTTTCAGTGCTACAGCACAGCATCACTAAAAAAAATATTGAAGCTGTTTGTTCGGAATTAGCGCACCAGGGCGTGGTGGCGATTGTTAAGAGTGTCTCTCCTCGTGGTGAAAGTGATCTGCAAGAGCTGCTCAAACATTTGCAAGAGCCTCCCTTCTTGTTGATGCTGGATCATATACAGGATCCTCATAATTTAGGAGCGTGTATACGTACTGCGAATGCATCCGGCGTACATGCGGTCATTGTGCCAAAGGATCGGGCGGTGGGCCTCACGCCTGTGGTGCGCAAAGTCTCTTGTGGTGCCACCGAAAGCACCCCTTTTGTGCAAGTGACTAATTTGGCGCGTACGATGCGTATGTTACAACAAGAAGGTATCTGGATCATCGGGGCTGCAATGGAGGGTAAAAGCTCTGTTCATCAAGCTGCGTTGACAGGGCCGCTTGCTTTGGTGATGGGGGCAGAAGGGCGTGGCTTGCGCCGTCTGACTCGAGAAAATTGTGATGCGTTGGTCAATATTCCAATGACAGGTGATGTTGAAAGTCTCAATGTTTCAGTAGCCACGGGCGTTTGCCTTTTTGAAGCCGTCAGGCAGCGACAATAATAAACAGACAGGATTGAAAAAAGCTATGAGTGTTCGTACCCGTTTTGCACCAAGTCCAACCGGTTATTTGCATGTAGGTGGAGCGCGCACCGCGCTTGTTTCATGGCTCTATGCTCGTAAGCATGGCGGTTCGTTTATTTTACGTATTGAAGATACGGATCGGGAACGTTCTACGGCTGAATCTGTGAATGCCATTCTGGAAGGCATGACATGGTTAGGGTTGGAGTATGATGAAGGCCCCTTGTATCAGACCGACCGTTTTGCTCGATATGACGAAGTGATCCAGCAGCTTTTGAAAGAAGATAAAGCTTATTGTTGTTATTGTTCAAAAGATAAACTGGAAATAATGCGAGCCAAACAGATGTCTCGTAAAGAAAAGCCTCGTTATGATGGTTGCTGTCGAGATGGAGTGGATGCACCTCCCGAAGGTGTTTCTCCTGTTGTGCGCTTTAGAAATCCACAACAAGGTTCTGTGGTCATTGAAGATCAGGTGCGTGGCCGAGTGGTTTTCGAAAATAGTGAACTGGATGATCTGATCATTGCGCGTTCTGATGGCACACCAACCTATAATCTTACCGTTGTTGTCGATGATTTGGATATGGGATTGACTCATATTATTCGCGGCGACGATCACCTGAATAATACGCCCCGCCAGATCAATATCATGAAGGCGTTAGGGGTTGTTGATATGCCGAGTTATGCACACGTTCCCATGATTCTGGGGGATGATGGTAAACGGCTTTCAAAGCGTCATGGTGCTGTGAGCGTCATGCAGTATCGTGATGAGGGTTATTTACCAGAAGCACTGTTAAATTATTTAGTGAGACTGGGTTGGTCGCACGGTGATCAGGAGATATTCTCTCTGGATGAATTGATTGAGCTTTTTGATGACAAAAATATTAATAATTCAGCATCCACTTTTAATACAGGCAAACTGAACTGGCTGAATCAGCACTATATAATGAATAGTGCGCCAGAGCATATTGCCCACCATTTGAGTTGGCATATGGGGCAACTGGGTATTGATCCGAGCCAGGGGCCAAGCCTCATTGATGTTGTGCTGGCAACGAGAGAGCGTTCAAAAACATTAGTTGAAATGGCGCAAGGCAGTTTATGTTTTTATAAAGACTTTGATGAGTTTGATCCAAAAGCAGCTAAAAAGAATTTAAAGCCAGTGATTCAAAAACCACTGATGGCACTGCGTGATCAGCTGGAAGCATTGGAGTCATGGAAGGGTGAAGTGATACACAATGCAATTATTGAAGTGGCCGAACGTTTTGATATCAAAATGGGTAAATTGGCTCAGCCACTTCGTGTTGCGATTACGGGCAATTCAATGTCACCACCGATTGATGTGACAGCGAGTTTGATTGGAAAGGAGCGAGTGCTCAAACGTATCGATTTGGCGTTGGAATATATTCAGAATCGTATGGATGAAAATTAATAGAAAAGTCTTGACCAAAATAACTGCGTTGCGTATTATGCCGACTCCTTAGCGCGAGGGGCCATAGCTCAGCTGGGAGAGCGCTACACTGGCAGTGTAGAGGTCGGCGGTTCGATCC
>CAYXVC010000178.1:0-3703 GCA_964468225.1 uncultured Gammaproteobacteria bacterium | reverse complement strand
TGCATTGGATTTTTCGAATTCATTTTTTCGAAGAATTCGATACTCACAAAAACGATGAAAAATGGCTATTCTCTAAGCGTTGTGTCACTATAAATTTTGCCTTGTTTTACAAAATAAATTTATTTATTAAGGTAATTTTGATGCCACTGGTGTGTGTGCCGATGAAGCACATAGTTATTTTATTGTTTGAGGAGCATAGAGTTATGAAGAAAGCGACACTATTATTTGTGACATTATTTTTAGGCGTAAGTGGTAGTGCCGTCGCAGCTGATGACGGCGCAATCAAGAGGGGGGCAGCAAAAGCATTCTACTGTACAGATTGTCACGGTTACAATGGAGTGGGGACGGCTACAAATTCAGAGCTAGCGGGTAAGAATAGCAGCGAACTTGAAAAAACGCTCATCGCTAGTAAAAAAGGAAAATCCTCAATGAAAAAAACCTTACTGGATAAGTTTTCTGACTCCGATCTTCAGGAGATTGCTGCCTATTTTGGTTCATTGAAAAAAACCGGTCGGGGTGAGGTGAGTTACGCAAGAGATATCGACCCGATCATCAATATTCGTTGTGCAGAGTGCCACAGCAGTGAAGGTGAAGGTAAACATGTCAGCGGTCTGGATCTGACAAACTATGATGGACTAATGAAAGGTACTAATCAGGGTGGTAAAATGATCACGCCTGGATCTGCTATTGGCAGCTCTTTTATGGTGATGGTAACCCGCAAGGATCACTTGAGAATGCCATTCGGAAAATCCCCATTGGCTGATGATGAAATTCGTGCCATCCGCAGCTGGATTGACCAAGGTGCCAAGAACAATTAGGGAACATTCCTAGGTACTTCTCTGTAGGGGGCAGAAAGCCCCCCTACAATTTTCCATTCCCACTCCAATTCTTTTTATTATCGGCAACCGGACGATAATCCGGCTGGACGTGGGCTACGTTTTATTTAAAACATAGCAGAAGCTCTCCCTATGACTCACTCTCGTTTTTCGCTTCATTTTTCACATCTACCATTGGTTCAAAAGGTGCTCTACACATGTGTATTATGTGTTTTGGGCGTGGGCTATTTGTTTGCCATGATCTATGTTTTTGCATCACATCACGGACGTGATGGCAATGATATGCTGTCAGTACAAGATATTATCATTGCTTACAGTGGTTCCAAGAGTGGTACTAAACTGGAGTCCGCTTTGAGAGGGCCGATGTCGAGTATGTTGGCTGCTGACGAGAATATCAGGATCATAGATTGGGTACGTCAGGGTGCGAATGAGGAGGCATTTGAATCTGACATCAAAACGATTTTTGAGAATCGTTGTACCACTTGTCACAATAGCCGCAATCCACACCTGCCTAGCCTAGAAAGCTACCAGGAAGTTCAACTAGTCATCGAAGAAGATCACGGTATGAATCTCTTTACCTTGGTGCGTGTTTCTCATATTCATCTGTTTGGTTTAACATTTATTTTCTTCTTCTTGGGCAGTATATTTCTTCATACCTATTTGCGCAAAGAGTGGATGAAGATTGCTATCGTTGCTATTCCTTTTGTGGCAATCATTTTTGACATCGCTTCATGGTATATGACCAAAGTTTTCG
Source organism: uncultured Gammaproteobacteria bacterium (assembly GCA_964468225.1). Classification (GTDB taxonomy): domain Bacteria; phylum Pseudomonadota; class Gammaproteobacteria; order JAADGQ01; family JAADGQ01; genus S141-38. The sequence continues at coordinate 2,113 of CAYXVC010000178.1, read as the reverse complement.
AGCCTTTCGCCTGGGTAGTGATCGGTAGCGGTGCTCTGATGGGCCTTAGTTTTGCGGTACAATTTTTTCTATCTATATATCAGATGTGGTTCTATAAATTACCGGAAGAGGTTGAGCAAATCTTCTACTGTAAGGTCATAGAAAAGTCATCATGAAACATCTGTGCATACTTCTGTCTGCTCTTATTTTTAGTGGCTGTGAATTGGGCGAAACAGCAGATAATAGCGCACTCGAAATAGTGCAGGCTAATTCGAGACTCAAGATGGTTAGCGTTGGTGATGCAGTGAAGGGGCGTGTTATTGCGACTCAGTGTGCTACCTGCCACGGACTGGATGGTGTCAGTGCACGTAGTGGCTCACCTTTTATTGCAGGGATGGAGCAAGATTACCTTATCCGTTCGCTGCTCGCTTACCAAGATGGTACGCGTAATTACAGTGCCATGAAGACAGTCAGTGATGCTCTTACTCCCTCACAGATAGCTGATGTCACCGCTTACTACGCAAGTCTGAAAACTATCTGGCGTGGTGCAGTCGTGAGTCGTAAATCACGGAGCATCGTTAAGAGCAAGCAGGCGTATGTTGATGACTCTCTTGCTAAGGGTTGCCGCTCTTGCCATAGTCAAACAGCCCGTTATCAAAAAAATGAAGCAATTCCTTCACTTGATGGTATGCCGCTGGAATATTTTAGGCCCGCCCTCAAAAGCTACCTGAATGGTCAGCGTAATAATGAGATCATGAAACTCTTCAAAGGACGCTTGAGTGAGAAGGATATTGATAATATAGGCATCTATTATGCTGCAAAAAAACCACACAAAGCGGTGCCGCCAATTAGTGGTAATGCTGCTCGTGGTAAGTCCGCCGCTCGTGCTTGTGCCGGATGTCATGGTTACAATGGCAATAGCCTCAACCCAAACCTTCCTAATCTGGCTGGCCAATCACAGCGTTATCTGATCAAAGCAATACGTGACTATCGTGACGGTAAACGTAGCAATCTGTTAATGCGTGAACCCGTAAAGAACCTCAGCGATGCAACCATTGTTAACATTGCCGCCTACTACGCTCGACAGCGACCTGTTTCACCACTGCATAGAGACGGTGCATCCACTTTAGTTTTTGACCCGATTACTGAAGGTGCTCGTCTTGCTGCTGCCTGCAATAGCTGTCACGGCAAAAATGGCAACGGTACTAAGGGCAGTGTGCCACGCCTTGCTGGAATGAATGTTAAGTATTTTACGACCGCCACAAAAGCGTACCAAACCGGGCAACGTAAGCACTCTGCTATGCAAGAGATTGTAGCGTTCTACAGCGATACTGACATCGAAAAAATGGCCTATTATTACGCAATACAGTCACCAAGCAAGCAGGTGGATGACAGTGAGAATAACCTTGGTGCGAGTGAAGCGGCAAACAGAGTTTGTGGCAACTGTCATGGTGAGAGAGGAGTCAGTCCTGACCCCGCTACTATACCGAGCCTGGCAGGACAGCAGGTTGATTATCTGATCAAAGCCACTCGTGCCTATGCCAAAGGCTTGCGCCACAATGAAAGTATGAAATTGATTGCTGAAAACCTTGATGAAAATGAGTTGAAACAGATTGCGATCTACTTTGCCAAGCAACCTACTCCACAAGTAGATATACAGTTGCCCGATAACCCAGCACGCATCGTTGAAGAGCGTTGCAATCGTTGTCATGGCGAAAAAGGGTACAGTACCAAGCGTGGTATACCACGCTTAGCAGGACAGCTAGAGTCCTACTTAGTGGTGACAATGAAGGAGTATCAGGAAGGGGTACGCAAAAACTCCGTTATGTACGCTATGACGGAGACACTGAGCCTGCTCGAGATCAAAGCGATTGCAGCCTATTACGCTGAGCAACAGCCACCCCAATAGGGTTCATCACGATACTTTTTTCGTACAAAAATTCTGGCCTTATCTACATTTGGAAATATCGGCAGAGACTCGGTGGAAGTTATTTCATTTTTTAATCCGGAAGGCTCAGGCCAGACTCAATTTGACCTTATGATTACAAAATCAAGCGGATCATCACCCCGCTTGTTTAAATATATCATTCTTAATAGTTTCGATGGCATTATTCAGGAGTTCAAGACCGATAGT
>CAYXVC010000177.1:0-3718 GCA_964468225.1 uncultured Gammaproteobacteria bacterium | reverse complement strand
GTGTCCGGTGCAATTACGCCGTATTGTTTACCGCGATGCAGATAGCGGAAAACGCCACGTATTCTTGACAAATAATTTCAAACTTGCAGCAAAAACCATAGATTCTACGGTTATTGCAGGTAAATTTGTTTGAAAAGCGAGATCTGATGGCTTTGCTGAGAGGCGACCCTCCACGCAATAAGCAGCCTGATATTAATCAGATGCCTTTATTATGAAAGTTAACGGGACAGCAGTGATGATCAATGAGTTGTGATATTGCAGGCAAAACAGTAATAGAGTTGCATCCCCTTGGGGACGCTATTTTTTAAGGGCCGCATTCGAAAGAGTGTGACCTTTTTTTCATCTTTTCTAAAACTGCGAAAGCAGTTAATGCAGAAATTCACCACCGACTTTTAATCCTTAACGTCTGGGATATAGAATTATATTTCATAAGATTTACGTTAACTATCTGTTTGATATATGGATGTGCTGGGTTTTATTTCACTATCTAGGGCACGGCGTGAAAGAGTTTAAATAACTTAGGTATAGGTGTATAATAATAGGTATTACCGAAGTCTCTCTGAGGTTGTATAACTTGGTGCGCTAACCCATGATAAAACAGTCAGAAACTAATCAGAATGAAGCTGCGATCAAAGTCAAAGAGAAGAAGAAAATCATCTTCGATCTGAATGTCAAAAGTCCTAAAATTTCTTGGAATGAAGATGGCTCCTTTCCTTACAAGATTAAAATGGATGTAGTCACCTATGAACGGGAAAAACACTTGCTCCAAATTGAGTTGCTTAAGGTTCAAAGTTGGATCCAGGAGACCAAGCAACGAGTAGTGATTATTTTTGAAGGTCGTGATGCTGCCGGCAAAGGTGGCACGATCAAGCGTTTCATGGAACACCTCAATCCACGAGGTGCCAAGGTGGTTGCCCTGGAAAAACCCAATGCTCAAGAGCGAAATCAATGGTACTTCCAGCGTTACATCCATCATCTTCCATCCAAAGGCGAAATTGTGTTGTTCGACCGCTCTTGGTACAACCGCGCAGGTGTTGAAAAGGTGATGGGTTTTTGCGATGATCGCGAGTATCTTGAATTTTTACGCCAAACTCCAGAGTTGGAAAGGATGTTGGTCAACGCAGGCTTGATTTTTTATAAGTATTGGTTTTCTGTCAGTCGTGAAGAGCAATTCCGGCGTTTTAAATCACGCCAAAAAGATCCCCTTAAACATTGGAAATTAAGCCCAGTGGATATGGCCTCCCTTGGCAAATGGCATGATTACAGTAAGGCCAAAGATGTGATGTTTTTCCATACGGATACTAAGGATGCCCCTTGGACAGTGATCAAATCAGACGACAAAAAACGTGGCCGTATTAATTGTATGCGCCATTTTTTGAGTCGGCTGGACTACCCTGACAAGGATCATGAGGTGGTTGGTAAACTGGATCACCTTATTGCTGGGGCAGCGAAAGATATTCATGAGAAGGATGAATCCACTGATTCACTACAATCAAAAAACGATTGACAAATAACCGTGCTGCGAAAAGTTATTTTAGGCAATATGCATAAATAGTTGTATGCAGAGAACCTTAGTTTTATAGAGGATTGACTCAATGATTGGTAAAATTACAACTAGGGTGTGTACTTAAGCATAATTCAATTATAATTTGTTATACCAAAAGTAGGAGTGTATCCATGAGTAAAGAGAAAAAAAAACAGAAGATCAAAAAGATCATTAAGAAATCTCACCGTGATATTGCAGAAGCAGCGGTCAATGCCAAAAAAGCAGAAGATCGTGCTAGCAAGGCTGCCATATACGCCCGCGAAGCTCGAGATTCAGTCATTAAAGCTGAAGAGCGTTTGAAAAAAGCCATAGACCAACTCAAGAAATTGGGAGCGGATAAGATTGCAAAAAAAAATAGTGCACTAAAATTAGCGCAAAAAAAAGGTATTAAACAGGCCAAAAAAAATAAGAAAAAAGGTAAAAAAAGTAGGTAGCTATAATGATTTTTTTCCAGTTTTATGCGGATAGTACTATGGGATTGTTATGTTATTCAAATACGCTCAAATCAAAAATTGAGGGAGAATTGTTAGGTTGAAGCAGGTTCCCTTGATTTTGAAAGTCGCGGCCTAGAAGTGATTTTCTTAACATGTTCAATGAGTTGTGATATTGCTGGCAAAACAGGAATAAGGTCGCATCCCCTTGGGGACGCCACTATTACGAAAAGGTGACGCTTTTTTGAAGTGTCGCCTTTTTTTCTTTTGGGATTGTGGGTTAGAGTGGATTAGCGTTGGCCGTCTCAGAGAGACGGAAACTCCTTACGTGTATGGGAGAATCAGTCGAACCCACGTCCCCGGCACTGCTGGCGTGATTTCCAGTACCGCATCAATACTGGTTGCACGTTGCTCCATGTTGTTCAACCCATATCCACGACGGGTATTTGGCAAAAATCCCTTGCCATCATCAATTACATCAATAATGGCGACCTTTCTACCCTGACTATCAACATCGACATACGCCTTGATCTTTATCAATTTTGCTTCCGCATGATTGATGATATTGGTGATCGCCTCCTGCAGTATTCGCATCACCTGCAACGCTTTATGCGGCCCGAGATCGGGGAGGGGGGGAATCTCCTTCACCTGCCACTCAAACAGCAACTGGCTGCTGGTCAGTTGTGGTTCAAGCCGTGTCCGCATGGCGCCAAGAAGCGCAGGAATATCATGCTCATTGGGGTCAAGCGAGTCGATCATGATGCGAAGGTCTTGGAGTGCCGCCTCTATCGCCCACAATATTTTATCCGTATCTGTTTCACCACTGCGGATCATCGAAAGCATGGATATGAGATGCCCCCCCACACCATCATGCATCTCTTTCATAAAGCGCTCACGTTCATCTGCAAGGATTTGCCGGTTCTCCATTCTTCGCAGCTTCTCGAAATTGTCCTCCAACTCTTGGTGTTTTTCAGCAACTCGATGCTCCAGCTCCAGGTTCAGGGATTCGGCACTGCGCAACACACGGGAAAAACGTTCCAGTAACAGAGAGCCAAATACAATCAGTGTTACCGGTGCGCTGAAGTGCAAAAGCAGACCGCCATCACGGGGCAGCAGCCCCATAACCACCAACAAGTCATGGCCACCCAGCAGAAGCACAGAGAGCCCTGCAGGCAGCACAAAGGGGTTTTTGAGATCGTCGCGGTATCGGTAGGCTGAAGCAACCGTTGCAATGCCATAAACGCCAAGGCCAACAGCAAGGCTGCTCCAGATGCGATGCACTGTCACGGGCAACCAACCAAACGCGCTGGATGCTGCCAGTACCAGAGTGCCAATGATGGCAACGATCAGTATGGCCCGTTCAAAACGTGCCGGATGCATACCCAGATAACGGTGTGTCGTAATCACCATGAAAACAACGATCCAGCCGATCGTGATCAGCGCTACCCACTCTTCAGCAGAAGAGGGCAGCGGGGTATCCACTCCTGAAAAAAAGATGTTATGCACCGCCCAAGTGTATACTAGCAACGCGTACCAGCCATAGACACTCTCCTCGCGGCGCAGAAGCCAAAGCACCGTCATGAAAACTGCCATCGTCAGCATACCGGCAGAGATGAGCTGTATGAGGGTGATCCTGGCGGTAACGCGATTTTGGTAGGCCGTTTTTAGCAGCCTGTCTGGGCCAACATAGATTGGCCCAAGCAAACCACTGCCGGGTTGGCCCGACTTGACATAAATGCGC
>CAYXVC010000176.1:0-3747 GCA_964468225.1 uncultured Gammaproteobacteria bacterium | reverse complement strand
ATGAATATTCGGGAAGATCACTGGGAAAAAATGAATGGAATGAACTTTATCTGGTCACCCGAAGGTTTGTCGGTAGAAGAACTTGATAGACAATACCAGGAAATCCTGATGGCTTTTTATCGCAGGCCTCAGGTTGGGCTTTATTACATGAAGCTTACGCTTATGTATCCAAACCATTTCGTGCGGCTTTTTCGTTTTGGTCTTGGTTATTTGAACGCCAAGGTCAGGAGCTTTTTATCTGGACGCAAGGGGCTGCTGGTCAAATCTTGTGATACAACACTGGATTAAGCTCTAACTTGCATTATTTATATTTATCCGTTAGCGGACTAAAGAACCCTTTCATTTCAAGCAATAAGCCACTTAACGCCTATCTGAAAAGCTTGTATGTGACATCTAACCTGAAGTTCGAATGACAATTCCTCTCATTGACGCTCTAACCCCTAGATATTTATAAGTTTTTGTTCGATTCTTGGTGCTTTTAGGCTCAAAGTGTACCCATGTAATATGTGTTGATTTATCTTGTAAAATAGTGATGCTTGTGTATTCTGGGGACATGTACATCGATATCGTGCCTAACCGAAAATCACCACCGGCCATTTTGCTTCGGGAATCGGTTCGTGACGGTAAAAAAATTGTTAAGCGAACGATCGCCAATCTCTCTTCCCTGAGCCTTGAGCAAGCCCAGCTCATTCGACAAATATTAAAAGGCGAACCGCTGGTTGCGCCTGAAGCGTGTTTTGATATCGTGAATTCCAAAGCTCATGGTGACGTTGAGGCAGTGCTGTTAACCATGAGAAAACTGGGGTTTGGCGGCCTGATTGCCAGTCGCAGCAGCAAAGAGCGAGATCGGGTGGTTGCCATGGTGGCATCCCGGATACTGAATCCTGAAAGCAAGTTAGCCTTTTCTCGCAGCTGGGAGAACTCTACGCTCGGGGAAACGCTAGGTATTGAAGACACAGGCGAGGACGACCTTTATGCGGCCATGGATTGGCTCTATGAGCGTCAAGACATCATCGAGAAAAAACTGGCGAAGCGGCACTTAAGACCCGGTGATCACGTCTTGTATGACTTGTCTTCCAGCCATTTCGAAGGTAAGCGGTGCCCGCTGGGCAAACGCGGCTATAGCCGAGACCAGAAAAAAGGAAAGCTGCAGGTTAATTACGGATTGTTAACCGACGGCAGAGGCTGCCCAGTCTCACTCTCTGTTTTTCCTGGAAATACGTCAGATGCCACCACTTTTTTACCGCAAGTCGAACGTGTGCAAAATGACTTTGGGCTCGAATCGGTCGTCCTTGTTGGAGACCGGGGAATGATCTCGGAAGTCCAGTTGAACGTGCTGCGAGAGCGTTCAGGTGTTGATTGGATTACGGCACTCAAATCCGGTGCGATTCGTCGATTATGTGATGAGCAGGCCATTCAGCTGGCGCTATTTGATGAGCGGAACCTCTTTGAGTTCTCTCACGCTGATTTTCCTGGGGAACGGCTCATTGCTTGCCGTAATCCCGAGTTGGCTCGCCATCGCCGTAAAACACGGGCCTCGTTACTGGAGGCCACAATAGCCGCGCTCACGAAGGTCCAGGGGATGGTGAAGAAAGGCACGCTCAAAGGGGCTGATAAGATTGGCCTTCGAACGGGACGAGTGATCAATCAATACAAAATGGCGAAACACTTCAGACTCGACATGACGGAAACGACGTTTCGTTTTGCCATCGACGCGGAGAGCGTCAGCCGGGAAGCTGACCTCGATGGCATCTATGTGATCCGCAGTTCGTTGAAAAAAGAGAAGTGTACTGCCGATGACATCGTCTTGGATTACAAATCACTCAGTCAGGTAGAACGTGCATTTCGTTCAATCAAGACGACTGATCTGGAAGTGCGCCCCATCTACCATTACGATGAAAAACGCGTAAGAACCCATCTGTTCATTTGCATGCTGGCCTACTACGTCAAGTGGCATATGATGGAGGCATGGCGCCCCCTTCTTTTTGCCGATGAAGCGCAAGAAGAAAAAAGAGAGCGAGACCCCGTGGCCCCGGCAAAGCGATCAAATCATGCAGAAAAAAAAGTGCGCAGCAAAAAACTGGCCAAGGGTTTACCGGCGCATAGCTTTCAGTCGCTACTCAGCAATTTAAGATCAATGGTTCGCAACACTTGCAAGCGTCGCGATGCTGCTACATCAGAACCCTGCTTTGTCATGGATACCCAAGCGACAGAGATACAACAAAAAGCCTACCAGTTACTGAAGACAATAAAAGTGCAGGCAGCTTCCCACGGGTCAATCGGCAACGAAAGTCATCTATCTGGCGATTCAGATGGCCTCTAAAAAATGGACCATGCCTATACATCATTGGAAGAATGCCCTCAATCGATTTATGATTGAGTTTCCGGACAGGATGCCAGAGAAATTTTAAACCGGGCAGTTACACAGAATTATTTACAGGCTCGCTCCTGCATTAAAAATACTTAGGACATTGTTCTCGCTGAGCGCTGTATTATATATGCGTGCTTCATTAATGCTGGCAGCCAAAAATCGATCATAACCATTAGGAGTTCCAGGCGTATTAGCGCATTGGTGCCTTAATCCAATCAAGACATCTGAGATGTTTGCAGAATAACTCTGTAGCATTCCAACTGTATGGGCAGAATATGGAGTCCCGTTTCTATAGATACGGACACTATTGTCGATATCATAAACAATTGTAATGTGGATTTCTTGTTCAATGGATTGGATTGTTTCGAGGTTACCGTCATTGTCATCAGGAGTACGTTTAAAAAAATCACTCCCAGCAATCCATTGATTGGCAACCCTTTCCCCATATACTATGGAATCAAATGTTTCGCTGCTGCAAGATGTATCAGGGTTTTCTAATGTGATTACACCGCCACCTCTTTGGTAAACATTAGATAATGTTACCCACGCCATTAAAGTTTTGCGAGAAATGTTTGTTTTTATTGGTGGTGTTCTAACATGGTCATCTATACCATCCAATACCAGTTTTCCGTCAATGATTGTTGCACCATTTTTTAGGATGCCATCTGCGTCGCCTGCGAAGTCATTTGCGGTGCCGTCATTGAATGTCCACTGATGTAGTAATGAGCTGGAGGGTTCCTCTCCGTTACTAGGTGTAGGGTCGCTATTATTGCTGCTACAGGACACAATTAGAAAAGACAGCATTGCATAGCAACTAATTGTAGAAAATGATCCGCTATTTGTTGTTTTAAGTGATAGCATTCTCCCCCTCCCTCATTATTTTCGCACTTGAACTCTGGTCGATTTAGCAATAAATGTCAATGATCAGGAAGGCCAGGGTCGAGTCGCGGCAACTTATTGAAAAGTGGGCCAAATATTTGGAAGCGCATCACTACAGGACACAAATAGAAAAGACAGAGTGGCATACCAACTAATTGTAGAAAATTATCCGCATCAAGGGGGGGCGGTATTTGTCAACGAAGTTGTCGCGTCCATTGATCATGCGGCTTTGAGATTTTGCCCTTTCTCCACTTGATTTTCCTTCGGCGGATTCAGCCAGACCTCAGTCACCGGATCCCAGTTTCTCGTCTTGCCAGACCATCGAAGTATGGGGGTAGGGGTCGGACCACGGCAACTCATTGAAAAAACGGGATAATTTGGCTATATTCAGCTGATTAGGTGCCTTAAACAGCCCATTTTACACGTAAAACAAAAGCCGTCAGAGCCGTCAGGAGCCGTCAGGGTCAGACTCGAATTAAAAAGAAAGCAAGTAGCCT
>CAYXVC010000175.1:0-3756 GCA_964468225.1 uncultured Gammaproteobacteria bacterium | reverse complement strand
CTTCGGAGCGCTCTGTTTGCGCTCTAACCAGCGCGGTTGTTGCACTTGCTGATTTGGCATTAATGATATTTTGACGATTCGTTGTTGCAACCACCCCTTCTTTTAACTGATAGTTACGTAACGCATCTTCTGAAGCCTCAAGCTGACTACGTAATTCGCCTAAACGCCCACTTAACCAGGACGTTGCCTGTTTTACTGTTGCCAGACGTGCCTCCAAACCTTGTTCGATATAAGCGGTTGTAATTGCATTCGCAATTTCTGCCGCAAACCGAGGGTCATCAGATTCAAAACTGATACTCACAACCTGACTCAGCTTTCCGCCTTTAATCGAAAGATTTCCTTGAATCAATTTCACTAAAGCAGATTTTTTATCTTGATGAGTCAGAGCTTCTGGTGTGCCAAAAAACTGTTCGTCCATTTCGGCAAACCAATTACTTTCCTCACCATCGGGTGTTTTCTTTGAGCCACCAAAAAGCCCGGAGCGATCTTCAAGCCGGAGTGTATCAATAACTTTTTCAGTGATGCTACGGCTACGAATAATTTCATACTGAGTTTCATAAAACAAATTGATGGGGCTCCCCCCTTCAAGCTGAGAAATGTTTGTCATTTTTGGGCCACTAGGTTCTATTAGAAGCGTACTATCAGCCTGGTAAATAGGGGTTGCAGAATATGCTGTAATTCCACCCACCAAAGCACCCAGTAATGCCAAGCAAATAATACTCCATTTGTAACGCATAATAATGCGCCAATAGTCTAATAACCCTGGACCTTCATCCTGCATATCATCTGCCAGCAACAAGGACTCTTGTGCTATTGCAGCAGAACTAGTTTTTGGTGAACCATTCATCCCTAGAAATCTACCTTACATTTAAGGATTATAATAAGCACTAGCCCCATCAGCTAAATAATGCAGACACGACAGCAATAATTACAATTTAATTAGTTAGTATAAAAAAGTACGAAAAAGAAAAAGTCAGAAAAAGCTCTCTCCAACGGTGATCACATCACCCGGACCTACAATAACAGCCCCATTAACTGAGTGCATTGTCTCAGGATCATTTTCACGAGCCAGTGTAATTTTATTTTTACTGCCTCTAGGTGTTAATCCACCCGCTAATACAATCGCTTTTTCTACCGTCAACCCTTTATTATAGTCATAAGCACCGGGTTTTCTCACCTGCCCCGTCACATACAATACACGGTATTTCAGTATTGACACCGCAACCCTCGGATTCTTCAAGTAACCATCCGCCAAGAAAGAAGCCAGTCTTTTTTCAGCTTCGTCAACAGTCAAACCACTCACATTAATCTGGCCCAGCAAAGGAATGGATATTGTTCCATCCGTAGCTACGCGAATCTCTTTCAGACTCAAATCAGGCTCATCAAACACTGTGACAGATAAAAGCTCGCCCGCTCCAATTTTGTATGTCCGAGAATCGTCGGCCAAGGTCTGTCCTGCAAAAAACAGGGCAAACAAAACCATACAAACCTTAACAGAAACCTCTTTAAAAAACATAGGTAATATCACCACTTCAAGTTAAAATTTCTCTGCCGGAGAGGCCAGCAATGCCAGCTTAAAGACATTTCCATTATAGTCCAACTCATCAAAATTAGAATCACGCGTTGAATAACCATAACTGCCTTCAAAATCCAGCCACGTCAACAAACTCACATTCAAGCCAACATTCAAAGCAAACAAAGCATCTTCACGAGCAATTAAACCTGAGTAATCATCTCGCTGCATTAACGAACCCACAGTAAAAGTCACAAGATCAGTTAAAACGTGATCCCATGTAATATTCAAGCTATTTTCCACAAAATAGTCTGCAGTTGCTTCAGGGCTTTCCCGAGTCGCACGTAAAATCGTAATTGCAACACGATCTGTCGCCAATGGTTCCCATGAAAGCGTACCTTTGACTGTAAGGCCGGAAAAATTTTCCCTCCCCTGTGCTTCAACACTTTTATCCAGAAGACCTAAGCGTATTTCACCTTCAGTTTGTGCTGTCGCACTCCATTTTGCACCGACAAGATAGCGCATTTCAACACTATCAAGATTAACCGTTAGATTATTCGCATAGCCGATATCCCGACGATCCAACTCTAAAAGCCATGCTGATTTAGAAGTTATATTGTAATAAAAAGTACTCTTAAACGTATTTATTGTTCGATCACGTGCGTCTTGATTATTATTAGTATAGTTCAGCCCTTGCGACCTCAGAAACACACCCACTTGAGCAGTGCTTTCACGCCTTCCATAGATAAATTCCCCGGAAAATTGGGTTTGATCCCATAAATCGGGCTCTTGGGATACATTTCTACGTGTTCTTGACCCACCTCGCAAATCATGCGATTTAATATAACTGCCCGTTAAATTCAGCTTCATCGTTGGCGCCAAATCTAACTTTAAACGCCCTTGCACATCATGATCGGCATAATTTTCATCTGAATAGTCTATATATTTTGCATATTGACCATAGTAGCCCAGATCAAATGAATGCTTACTGAATAGAAACCTATACAAGGCGGATGGCTCAAACAATAGCGCACTATCACTTTTTTGCGCTGATGGTTCACGCCAAATATTATCGTCACGTAAAACCCCTAAAGAGATTGAAGGGTACAATCCAGGAGCCAACTCTTTTTCGTATGCAGAAACAGAAGAAGACATTATCAGTAAACCAAAAATCAGAACCCCCGCACCTACGGGGAAAGCATTAACTTTCACTGCCTAATACTCTCAATAAAATAATTTGTTGTAGGAATAAACCAGAAGGGAACTGGGTGTCAAATCATCTGACACCCAGCATTTCTAAAACAGGCACATCATTACAAGGCTCTACACTTGCAAAAAACCTCTACATTATAGAGGGGGCTTGCGCTAAATTATGCTTAGTGATAGCTTGCTAATGGAGTAGTACGCGCAGCAGGACGAATCCAGCGCTGCGCATTACGCAGATCATGCCTTGCTTTTTGCAAAGCCTTACGACTCATCCGACTAGGTCGACCAAAATGCCTTGGCGCAGCTGTAGCAGCTGTAACCGCAACTGGGTCAGCTCCAGCAGAAATTGCTGCCTGGGCCACAGAGCGTTCACATACAACATCAGCACAAGCAGCTACAGCCATAGCAACAACATCACCTGCACGCCCAGGGATCAACTGCACCATTTTAAAAGTAGCTGACTCAACCGTTTCACCTGCATTCACAGAATTTTGTAGCACCATATCCAAAGATAAACCACTACTTAAATCATCCGATACATCAGCAAACGCTGCAGGCATCACAACACTGGATGCCAATAACAAACCCGCTAATTTCTTCATCATCCATATCCTTACTTAACTATAAAAAGCTTACGATTAAGCGAATCATTCACATTATACGTGACAGTATGCCCGCATACAACTATACATATCGGACTGTATCTTAACAGTTTTAACAGCCCACACAAAAAAAATAAAAATAGTTAAGCCACGCGACGACGTGATACCCCTAGCAAACCCAACAAACCAATACCTAACAATGAGAGCACACCAGGCTCAGGCACGCTCGCTGCCGTATATGCATATGTACTACCAAAAATGTAACCACTATCGCCATTATTAAACTTCTCAGTTAAAGTAAACGCGCCAGAAACACTCTGAGAACCAAAACCCACCTGATTAATAAATCCGCTATCTTCCCAGCCGAGCACTGTATCCACATTGTAAAGTTGGAATTCAACCGCAGATTCTGCTTCACCAACACTGCCACCTACA
>CAYXVC010000174.1:0-3764 GCA_964468225.1 uncultured Gammaproteobacteria bacterium | reverse complement strand
GGTTCATTTTTTTTGTCATTATTTGGAATTCTCTAAAAATTACGTTTAACTCCGGCTTGTAACCGTTTAGCAGGTAAACGTAGACTCTGGCCTTAGAGGCATACTGGTGCTATTCGAAAAGGTTAGAGTCTACGTAGTTGGAGTGCTGCTGAAGAGTTCCTTTTTTTCAAAGCAGGAAATAGAACAGAAGTAACTAAATCTCCTGTTCCATAGGAAATTATTCCTGAATGGTAAGGAAAGCCTAGAGCAAAAATAGAATAAGCAGAATAAAGTTGCAACCTGAATTCTGCACTTCAGAAAAGAAAGTCGGAAGCTGGGGTCAGGTCTTGAAATAACGTATCTAACCCTTTTTTATGTAAATAAAAGCTAGAAAATGAAAACTACTCTCAATCTACACCAGAGGCACAGCTGGTCTCCCACCACGAGCAACCGGGCCAGGCTCCAGTCCCTGGAATCTGGGCTAGCAAGAGCCTTTCAGAGCCTACGGGCAGGGTCGTTGCGGCAAAAAAGATCCGGATAAATAATGCGATAGGGGGCAAATGCGATAGGGGGCAGGTCTTGAAAGGTTTGTTTTCTTGTTCGCGCCATCAAACCGTTCGGGAAGTGTGACGAAAATATATTCAAAATGTAGATTTAGTTATATTTGTGGTGAGTGTAATTATTCAAGACCTGACCCCATCGCTTTGTGTAAACGATTTACGGCTTTGTTGTTAATGGTGCGAAGGCGGGAGGTGCATAGCCAACAGTATACCATTAAAATACAAATAGTTACACGTTGCACCTGCTTTGGTTATTGTTACAATACCCTCACGAATACCCTCATTCTGCAAAAGCCACCTGCTATTTCTCACAATAAGATGAATATTTTCGCTATGAAAGACTATAACCAGTCCTCATGTCCAACAGGTAGTCGATTCAGCTCATCACGATAAAATTTCCATTTTGGCATAAACTGATCCATCAGTGTTATAAAACGATTATTGTGTGTTGGTTCCAACAAGTGTGTCATTTCATGCACAACAACATATTCCAAATATTCACCCGGCTTTTTCGCAAGTTCCAAATTCAACCAAATACGCTTTGCATCCACATTACAAGTGCCCCATTTGGTTTTCATTTTTTTAACACCAAAGTCATGAATCTCTATATTCATCAGTTTTTCATACTTTCGTATAATCGTAGGAATACTCTTTTTCAGCTGTTTCCTATTCCATTCATTAACAATCACCTGCCTTTTTTTCTTTGATGTTCCAGGCCTGACATGCAATTCAATGGTTTTAGGCTTCAACTCAACTTTAGCAGGTGCATCATGTTCTATCACTTTTAACAGGTACCTATTGCCATTAAAAAAATGGCTTTCACGATCAACATAATCCCTGGCTGATTCACGTTCTTGTGTGCGTAATTTTTCCTGCTGTTTCCTGATCCATCCCAATTTTGAGACTAAAAACACTCTGATAGTTTCCAGCGACATAGTATCAGGTGCTGAGACTCTGATATTACCGTTCGGTGGATAGACACTTAAGTGAACATTTTTTATCTTTTTCCGGATAACCTCAATGTCAAGCTCACCCAGTTGGATTTTTCGAGGCTTTGCCTTTTCAATAATCATTCTGCTGTTTCACTATGGCAAAAATTCGTTCCACTTCATCTTCGTCACCCACAATTTTCCATATAGCTTCTTTTATCTGATTTTCTTTCGCCTGATTACCTCGCCACCCATCACTTTTACTTACCAGAATGGCGGCATCAACTTGCAGCGCAAGCGACTCATTCTGCCCCAGATTGTTATACAACGCTCTTTTTGCCCCGGTGTTAAGTGATTTCGGATGATTGTTTTGTGTTTCCGGTGCCATTTTATTTGCCAGATCAGCAATCTTCTTCAGATAGGCCTCATATTTTTCAGCATTTTCTTTTCTGAATTTAATTATCTCATCCAGCAGTTTTGACATCTTTGCAAAGTACGTCGGATCGAGCAGTTGATCTTTGATTATCTTTTTGCGTACATTGTTCTCAATGGTCTCTGCTACTGCATCCTTGTTTCCTTTAATCCCTCCAGGCAAGGTGTCAATCGCATCGGCAATACCACTTTTGACGATCACATCAATCAGGGACATATCGGAAAAAGGTGAAATCACAACTGAGTCATCTGCCTGAATGTAATTATCAAGCAAGTGACGCATATCGGCTTCATACGCCTTTAAATCAATTGTTTCACCACTGGCTTTACGGATAACTTCACGCAACTTGACATAATGATCCATCCTCTTCCTGATATGCATAATTTCAGTAGCACTGTAACCAGCTGCGTCTAACTCGTCTGCAATATTGGCATAGGCACGTATGAAAGCAACGGTGGCCTTATACAGGGCAGTACGCCGCACCTCACGATTTTTAAGTTCTTCAGGAATTTCTGTATTGCCACAGAAATAGTGGATATATTCCAGATCACCTTTTGGAGCATGTATCTTCTCACAAAGCAACTCTAAGGCTTCCAGTGTATCATCCAGCCGCTCACGTCCCATCTTCAAGCGATCTTTCAGCAGGATATCACAGTCGCCAGCTTCAAAATCATCATAATCAAGTTCAGCGGTATAGACGGCAACGGCATCTTCAACTTTTTCGAACAGGTCTTTATAATCGACTATAAAGCCAAAATCCTTATCATCACTATCCAGACGATTCACTCGGCAAATAGCCTGAAATAAACCATGATCCTGCATGGATTTATCAATATACATATACGTACAGCCGGGAGCATCAAAGCCGGTAAGTAATTTATCCACAACCACCAACAGCTTCATGTTAGCAGGCTCAGCAATAAATTGTTTCTTTATCGCATCCTCATAGGTCTCGGTTTTACTCTTTCCGGGTTTAGGTTTTACATTTTTGAGTAACTCATTATAGGTCTTGTAAATGTACTCTTTATCCGTTTCAGTATTGGCACCGATATCTTCGGTGGTGATATCCCGTGTTTGTGGGTTGTAAGAAGTCACCACCGCACACTTTCCTTTCAGTTCTGTGTGCTGAAACAATTCATAATAACGACAGGCCTCAAATATAGACGATGCCACCAGGATTGCATTGCCTGCCTGAGAGCTAAGGCGGGGTTTGACACTGAAATCAAAAATAATATCAGTAACAACTTTTTCCATACGTGACCAACTGCTGAGCACATTTTGCATGGTGCCCCATTTTCGTTTTATCTCGGCTGTCTGGAAGTCATTTAGACCTTTTGTCTTTACATCAAACCAGTCATCAACCCTCTGCTGAGAACTCAAACGCTGATCAATGTCCCGTGCCTCATATACCAGATCAAGCACCACTCCATCTTCCACTGCTTCATTAAATTTATAGGTGTGGATATACCCGCCAAACACTTCAAGAGAGGTTGCCTTATCCTTTTTCAGTAGTGGCGTACCGGTAAAACCAATAAACACAGCGCCGGGCATGATGGCCTTCATCATTCGATGCAATTTACCACTTTGAGTGCGGTGACATTCATCAACAAAAACAAACAATTCACCCACGGCATGGCTGGGCTGGCTTTCCAGTTCCCTGATAAATTGTTCAAAGTTTTTAACATCTTTTTTGCCGAATTTATGTACCAGTGAACAGAGAAGACGTGGGGTTGCCTGCGAAAGCTGGCTCATCAAATCCCGTCCACTGCTGCTGCGATGAATCTTTTCACCAGCATCTTTAAACACCCTCTCAATCTGCTTATCCAACTCATCCCGATCAGTAACAACAACAATACGAGCTTG
>CAYXVC010000173.1:0-3854 GCA_964468225.1 uncultured Gammaproteobacteria bacterium | reverse complement strand
ATTGGCCAATATGGATCGCCATGGACTGTCGATCAGGCAAGAACGGAAGCAAAAAAAATTGCTTGGAGAAGTTGCTTACGGAAAAGATCCTGCAATCAAGCGTGACCTGAACAAGAATGCAAATACGGTTTCTGAGCTATGCGACATTTACATCGACAACTACGCTCGATTGCACAAGAAGCCTTTAAGTTGCAAATCTGATGAAGGCAATATCAAAAATCACATCAAGCCGCTCATTGGCAGACTGAAAGTAATCTCAGTTACCCGCCAGGATATTGAAGCGCTCAAACGAAATGTTGCCAATGGCAAAACCGCTGTAAACAGAAAGCTTAAGCCACGAGTTCGGCTGAGGGTCAAAGGCGGGCCAGGAGCGGCAAACCGGTGTCTCGCCCTACTGACCTGCCCCCCAAAAACCAAGCCATTTAAAAGTAGAATCTGTTCGATTATTGTTCAAAGCAACAAGGAGAATATTGCGGACCAACCAAGCGTAGATGCTATTCGCCTTCTCATCTTCACTGGTTGCCGATTATCAGAAATTCTCTCTCTCAAATGGGAATACATTGATTATCAACGGGAATTCATACACCTTCCAGACAGCAAAACTGGTGCAAAAATTGTGTACCTTCCGACGCCAGCGATTGATGTGCTCAAAGAAATTCCACAAATTCAGGACAACCCATATGTTTTTGCTGGTACGGGCGCTTTGGGTCATATCATCAACTTACGAAAACCCTGGCACCGAATTCGGGCGGAAGCTGAACTGGAAGATGTTCGATTACACGACCTCAGGCACAGTTTTGCCAGCGTTGCTGCCGGTGAAGGAATGAGCCTTCACATCATCGGTCGCTTACTTGGTCACACGCAGGCCGCAACGACTGCCCGTTATGCCCACCTCGCGGCTAGCCCAATGAAGGCAGCCGCAGAACATATTGGCACTAAGATTTCGAACTTAATGTACAATCCAACATACAACCAAGATGATGCATCCGTATTATAAGTTGTAGTGGTTGTCTGGGGGGGTGGACGAGCAGACAATCCCCTCTTCGATGGTTATGGCACGGCCTCTACTGCATTCATCGAAGCACTTTCATCAGCGAATGGATACGATTTGACGCCAGGTCTGGAAAGCCGCGCCAGCTGTCCAGAAGCCATCTGGCAAGCTGCACGTTGGTGGCACGAATCTCACAGTAATCAGCAAGGATCATCACCAATTCGCGGGATGTGGCATACTGAGCATTACTGTGAGGCACGTGGATGAAGAAGCTTATCGTTAACCATAAGAGATGGTAAAAATAATACTTAATGACAATCGAGTGGTTATTACTATAAAAAATGTTTTTTATGAAAAATTTAATTAAATTTATTGAAACGCCTAAAACAAGAGAATAGTATTCAGAGATACTGATGCAAGAAGTGAATAAAATTACTTGAGATAACTATGAAAATGTTATTGTCGGATCAAGTTATGTGGGGCTGGCTAGCGGTATGAGTTTTGCTGAGTTTGGCCATTCGATAACTTGTAATGATCTCGATGGAAACAAGATTGATGCACTGAAACGAGTGAAATTTTTATTTTTGAACTGAGACAGGAACAAATAATTACCTAAAATAATTAGAGTAATTGAAAGTATAAATTTCCATGGTCAAAAATGATCTTATTGTCCCGATAATATTGGCTGGTGGTAAAGGGACACGTCTTTGGCCGATGTCGCGTTCGGCTCGACCGAAACAGTTTTTACAATTAACCGGTGATCTCAGTCTATTCCAGTACGCGTTAAAGCGTTTGGCTGATTCCAGCCAATATGCTGATCCAATTGTAGTAACAAATGACGATTACCGTTTTTTGGTAGCTGAGCAAGCTTCTGAATGTGGTGTAATTCTTCATGCTATTGTTTTGGAACCGGTTGCACGGAATACTGCAGCGGCAATTACGGCTGCATGTCACATTGTTAGCAAAGAAAACGAAAGCCAGTTGGTGCATGTTTTGGCTTCAGACCACGAAATTGTTGCTGACCAATCCTATGAGATCGCATTGGACACCGCTGTCGCTGCCGCGAAAGCTGGGCGCTTGGTAACTTTCGGCATAACGCCCACGGAGCCAGCAACAGGTTTTGGATATATTGAAGCTGGCGGCAAAGAGCCGAGTGGTGCTCATAATGTAGCCCGGTTTGTTGAAAAACCAACAGCTCACCGAGCGCAGGAAATGGTTGCATCGGGAAGGTATTACTGGAATTCAGGCATGTTCTTGTTTGATGCCAGCATTTTCCTGAATGAATGCCGGGAACTTGCTGCAGACGTTTTTTCAGCAGCAGAAACCGCTGTTACAAATTCAACAGTCGATCTGGATTTTATTCGCCTGGATGAAAATGCGTTCGCTAAATCTCCCAATATTTCAGTTGATTATGCAATTTTCGAAAAAACAAAACTTGCCTCTGTGGTGCCCTCGACATTTGCGTGGTCTGATTTGGGGTCATGGGACGCAGTATGGAAAGTTGGCGAAAAAGACAGTTCCGGAAACGTTTTGCGCGGTCCAACTACCCAGCACGCTACAACCGCATCTCTGGTTGTTTCTGAAAAAGTGCAGGTAGTGGTCGATGGTTTAGACGATGTTGCGGTGATTGCAAGTGAAGATGCAATTTTCGTTGGGCGTCTGTCACAGGCACAATCCGTTGCTGAGGTTGTCAAGAGACTGCGCGAAAACCCAGCAACCTTGCAACTGGTTGAAGAGCATCAAACCTGTTACCGGCCCTGGGGCGGTTATTCATCAATCGAGAGAGGTGTTCGGTTTCAGGTAAAAAGACTTTTTGTCAATCCCGGCAAGCGTCTTTCTCTTCAAAAACATCATCATCGGTCTGAACACTGGATTGTTGTGAGAGGTACAGCAGAAGTCCTTGTCGGCGAGAAAATCTTCATGCTTGGTGAAAACGAAAGCGTATACATTGCGCAAGGTGAAGTTCACCGACTTTGTAATCCGGGAAAGATACTGCTTGAACTCATTGAAGTACAAACGGGATCGTATCTTGGTGAGGATGATATCATCCGCCTGGAGGATGAGTTCGGCCGGATGTGACTTTTTATAGACGAGTATTAAAAGTGTCTAGCACAGCAAGTTAGAGAGTAATAATCAACAATGACAAAAACAGCTTTGATAACCGGCATTACCGGACAGGACGGTGCCTACCTAGCGCGTCTTCTGTTGGATAAGGGCTATTTGGTTCACGGTGTAAAACGCCGGTCATCTTCGTTCAATACCGCGCGTGTTGATAATCTTTATGTTGATCCGCATGAACATGAGACTCGTTTTTTCATGCATTATGGCGATTTGACGGACTCCACAAATCTCATCCGCCTCATAAAAGAGACCAATCCAACTGAAATCTATAACCTTGCCGCACAAAGCCATGTGCAGGTGAGCTTCGAGACGCCGGAATACACGGCCAATGCCGACGGGATCGGCACATTGCGTCTTCTTGAGGCAATCCGCATCCTTGATATCCAAGACCAGGTGCGTTTCTACCAGGCTTCGACATCTGAGCTCTATGGCAAGGTTCAGGAGGTGCCGCAGAACGAAAAAACACCCTTCTATCCCCGCTCACCCTATGCGGCTGCAAAGCTCTATTCCTATTGGATCACGGTGAATTACCGCGAAGCCTATGGCATGCACGCCTCCAACGGTATCTTGTTTAATCACGAAGGCCCCACGCGCGGCGAAACATTTGTAACACGCAAAATCACTCGTGCCGTGGCGGCAATTAAGCTTGGTCTACAAAAGCAGCTTTTTCTCGGTAATCTCGATGCCAAGCGTGACTGGGGACATGCGCGGGATTATGTCGAAGGCATGTGGCGCATTGTGC
>CAYXVC010000172.1:0-3877 GCA_964468225.1 uncultured Gammaproteobacteria bacterium | reverse complement strand
CCCCCGTTACCGCCGTGAAAGGGCGGTGTCCTAGGCCTCTAGACGATGGGGACTATGACTTGAGTATATAGTTGGAATGCTATTACTCTAAGTAGCCGCTCATTATGTGTTTTTTTTAAGTTTATGTCAATACTTGGCTTTGAAAAATTTTGAAGCGGACTTTTTTCTCTATCCAGTTAAATTAAAGGATAGAAAAAACGCTCTTTGGAGGCATATAAATTTCAACAACTGAAAAGGGCAAATGGAAGTGTCATCTCACCAGTAGATTAGATAGACAAAAAATGAAAATATTAAATAACCTCAGGTCATAAGTTTTGTTACAATGGAAGGATTTTCGAAATTAAAATTCAACACTGGAGATAAAAAGACATGGCAATTAAAGTTGCAATCAATGGTTATGGTCGTATTGGACGCAATGTCCTTCGTGCATTATACGAGTCAAATCGCACTAATGAAATTCAAATTGTTGCAATCAATGACTTGGGTGATGCTGAAACCAATGCCCATCTGACACAATATGACACTGCACATGGTAAATTTCCAGGCGAAATAAGTGTTGATGACGGATGTTTGGTCATTAATGGCGATAAAATCAAAGTTTTTGCAGAAAGAGATCCTTCGAAACTACCTTGGGCTGATTTAG
This sequence comes from uncultured Gammaproteobacteria bacterium, assembly GCA_964468225.1. GTDB lineage: Bacteria > Pseudomonadota > Gammaproteobacteria > JAADGQ01 > JAADGQ01 > S141-38. The sequence continues at coordinate 3,234 of CAYXVC010000172.1, read as the reverse complement.
GTGTAGATGTTGTTCATGAATGTACAGGTTTTTTTGCCAGCAAAGAAAAAGCATCTGCACATATATCTGCAGGCGCTAAAAAAGTTATTATTTCCGCACCCGGTGGAAATGATGTTGACGCAACTATTGTCTACGGTGTAAATCATCAAACGCTGAAGAGTTCAGACACGGTTATCTCAAATGCTTCTTGTACCACAAATTGCCTAGCTCCGCTGGTTCAACCACTAATAGATAGTATTGGTTTTGAGCAGGGTTTGATGACCACTATTCATGCTTACACAAATGATCAGGTGTTGACTGATGTTTTCCATTCTGATTTACGTCGCGCTCGCTCAGCTACACAATCAATGATTCCCGCTAAAACAGGCGCTGCAGCAGCAGTTGGCTTAGTGTTACCAGCTTTGGCAGGCAAACTGGATGGTTTCGCAATTCGTGTTCCTACAATCAATGTATCTATTGTTGATCTGACATTTCAATCTAGCCGAAATACTAGCAAAGAAGAAATCGATGAAATTTTAACTGCAGCTTCTGAAGGTGCATTAAAAGGTATTCTGAATGTCAATGAAAAGCCACTGGTTTCAATTGACTTTAATCATGACCCTGCATCTTCAACTTACGATAAATCTTTAACCAAAGTTATTAATGGTAATTTTGTTAAAGTACTGGCTTGGTACGACAATGAATGGGGATTTTCAAACCGTATGCTTGATACAACGGTTGCTTTAGTAAATGCTAAATAACGGAACAATATGTTAAGAAGAACAAAAATTCTGGCTACTCTGGGTCCAGCTACTGATAAGCCAGGAGTTTTAGAAGCTTTATTTAAGGCAGGTGTTGATGCCGTTCGCATGAACTTTTCACATGGTTCGGCACAAGATCACATAGACAGAGCCAATGCCGTTCGTGAATTGAGCAAAAAAACGGGAAAACGAGTTGGTATTTTAGCTGATTTGCAAGGACCTAAAATTCGTATTGCTCGTTTTAAAGATAGCAAAGTCTGGTTGGAAGAAGGGCAGGATTTTGCATTAGATATTAATCTGGACGAAAATGCAGGTGATAAAACTCAGGTTGGAATTACATACGAGTCTTTGCCTAGAGAAGTTAAACCAGGTAGTCGCTTATTACTTGATGATGGCAGAATCGTACTGGATGTAGTTAATGTCGAAAATATGCGCATTAATTGCACTGTTTTTGTAGGTGGTAATCTTTCTAATAACAAAGGTATTAATCTTCAAGGTGGAGGTTTGTCGGCAGCAGCTTTAACGGATAAAGACAAAGAAGACATTAAGACCATTGCTATCATCAATGCGGACTTTGTTGCCGTTTCCTTTCCTCGCACTGCTGCTGATCTAAATGAAGCCAGAGCATTATTGGAAGCTGAAGGTTGTTATGCAGGTATCGTTTCTAAAGTAGAACGTGCAGAGGCAATTGAAGCGATGGATGAAATTATCCTGGCATCTGATGTTGTCATGGTTGCTAGGGGTGATTTGGGTGTTGAAATTGGAGATGCCCAACTGCCGGCGGTACAAAAACGCTTGATTTCACGTTCCAGAGATCTGAATCGTGCCGTAATTACTGCAACACAGATGATGGAATCCATGATTGAAAACCCTATCCCCACCCGGGCAGAAGTTTTTGATGTTGCAAATGCTGTGCATGATGGTACTGATGCAGTAATGCTTTCAGCTGAAACTGCAGCGGGAAAATATCCGGTTAAAGCAGTAGAAGCCATGGCTCGCGTCTGTCTGGAGACAGAAAAACAGCGTAGCGTACAAAAATCAAAGCACCGTCTATATACTGAGTTTGAACGGATTGATGAAGCGATAGCTATGTCAGCTATGTATATGGCTAATCATACTAAAATTAATGGTATTGCTGCATTAACTGAATCTGGAGCTACGCCATTATGGATGTCAAGAGTCAGTTCCGGCATTCCTATTTTCGCTTTTAGCAGCCATCAAAAGACGTTAGGTAGAGTTACTTTGTATCGTGGTGTTTTCCCTATTCATTTTACGCATGAATCTATGGATCATGCCGATGTGAATTGCGATATTCTTGAAGAACTCAAGAAACGTGGTTTTGCCAATAATGGTGATAAATTTATCATCACCAAAGGCGACTTAACAGGTGATCCAGGTGGAACAAATGCGCTAAAAGTAGTGTCTGTAGGTGAAGGCTTAACACCTTAATATACCAGGGTCTGTCTGGGAGTAGAAACCTTGGTGGGTTTTTATTCTTGGCAGTTCCTGGGATTTAAGTTCATAACCCCCCGCCTTTGAACAAGGACTTTATTTTTTCACCGTCTTGTGAATTCAACGAGTAAACTTCAAAAACCTATAGTCAGTTTGTCGCTTAATCCTGCAATAGATTTGACCTATGAAATAAAAGATTTAAAACACGATCAAAAAACACGTGCAATAATAACAAGCTATGATCCTGGTGGAACAGGAATCAATGTTGGAAGGGCTTTGGAGAAGCTTAATGCTAATTCACAGACATGTTGTATTGCTTCAGGGAGCATGGGTGAATTCCTAGGTGCAATGCTAAAGCAGGAGTTATCCAGGGTGTATGTTTTACAGGTTGAAGGTGAAACTCGTATCAACACTACAATTCTTCAGCAAACTCCACTTCGTCAATATCAAATAAATGCAACAGGCTCCGCTCTCAACTCCCGTCAATTAGATAAACTCGTTAATAAATTTCTGCAGTTTTGTGGACAGGGCATTGGTATTTTAACTGGCTCGCTTCCACCTGGCACACCTGATGATACCTACTGCAAAATTAATAGAGAATTACAAAAACAAGGTGGATGCGCGATAATTGATGCGCCAGTTGAGGTTATAAAAAAGGCATTAGACAGTAATCCTTTTCTGATCAAACCTAACTTGTATGAGCTGGAATTATTACGAAAAAAAAAATTAATCAACATTGAACAAATTGCTGCCGAAGCAAGACAAATAGTACGAAAAGGTACAAATTGTGTTTGTGTCTCACTAGGAGAAAAAGGTGCTATTTTGACGAATCAAGAGAATAGTTATTATTGTAATGCACCTGAAGTTCGTATTCATTCGACTGTGGGAGCGGGTGATTCTATGGTTGCAGGGTTGGCATATGGTTTTGCAGATCACAACAGCCCTGAACAAGCCTTAATATTAGCTGTTGCTTGTGGAGCGGGAACAGCGGAACAACCTGGAACACAGTTATTTAAAGCCGAAGATTTAGATACCTTATCAA
>CAYXVC010000171.1:0-3881 GCA_964468225.1 uncultured Gammaproteobacteria bacterium | reverse complement strand
TAGCTCTGTAGCTCTGTAGCTCTGTAGCTCATCAATTAACACCTTGTTTTTGTTGCTGTTTTCTTAAAATCATACAAAATATAAATATTAATTTTTGTGACGCGCCTCTCAATTTTACGAGCAATGTAAAAATTATTGACAGGTCAAGGCTTAATCTACACACAACTTTCCTCAATCACAATAACCCAAAAGGGTTATTGCGGTGAAGTGAAATTTATGCTAACTGAATAAAATCATGCTCGCAAATACATAAGAGGCGCATAACCGGACTATGTAACGATTGAAATAGTTTAAACTGGAGGAAAATAGCAAGTCAGAATGTAGAAGTTATTTCGTGCTCATTCCTTAAACACGCTCAAGCAACATCGCTCCGCCCTGCCCGCCTCCGATACAGAGGCTGGCAATGCCACGTTTGGCTTGTTTGCGCTTCAAAACATGCAACAGATGCAGTGCGATACGCGCTCCACTGGCTCCCACAGGATGCCCAATACTGATGCTACCGCCATCCACATTCAACCGCGCTTCATCAATTTCCCCCACAACACTGCGCCGCCCCAATGCTTCGCGGCAAAATTCAGGATCTTGCCAGGCTTTTACACAGGCAATCACTTGCGTTGCAAATGCTTCATTAATTTCCCAATAATCTATTTTCTTAGGAGTAAAACGGTGATTTTTTAGTATTTTTGCCATGGCATAGGCGGGGCCTAACCCCATTTGCGCCGGATCTAACCCCGACCACCGACATTCAACAATTCGACCCAACACCGGTAACTGATATTTTTTAATGGCTTCTTCGCTTGCCAGAATCAGCAATGCCGCTCCGTCCGTAACCTGAGCACTATTACCCGCCGTCACCATTCCAAACTTACGATCAAACACCGGTTTCAATTTCGCTAAACGCTCCATGGAAGAGTCACGTCTCAAACCATCATCCTCACTGTAATAATGGCCTTTGGTATCATAAATCGTCTCAATCTCTTGCAGGTCACCTGCATCCTGCGCAGTCGCCAGACGCTGGTGGCTGCGCATGGCATAAGCATCCATCGTTTCACGATCAATCTTAAAGCGCTCGGCAAGAATCTCTGCCGTTTGCCCCATGGAGAGCCCCACCACATGATCAGTCAAACCTTTTAAAATACCAATGACGGGCACTAAATGTGCGGGTCGCAATGCTGTTAGCATTTTCAGCTTTGCAGAGAACGAACGAGCACGGCTCCAGTCCCCCAACCAGGCGACCATCGAATTATTCAGCAACACCGGCGCATAACTCATCGCTTCGACACCGCCCGCTAATACCAGATCCGATCGACCCGTGGCGATATTCAGCGCGGCACTATCCAGTGCTTGCAAACCTGATGCGCAGTTGCGCTGCACCGTCCACGCCGGTACATGGTGACCACACTGCAAACGCAACGCCACCACTCGCGCAATATTGACCTCTTCAGGCCCCGACATCACGCAGCCCAAAATCACTTCATCAAAAGCATCCGCTTCAAACGGTTGACGCGCCAGCAAAGCGCTTCCCGCTGCAACCGCCAGCGCTGAAGCTGTGAAAGCACCCGGTTTACCTTGTGCCTTCAGAAAGGGAGTTCGCGCGCCATCAACAATATAAACAGCTCGACCGGGGTAACTACTTGCTTTCAGTGCCATCGTCTACCTCATTTTTTTAATTCGCTTGCTGCAAAATCATCCACCTGAATCACCAGATTACGCGCCGCTGTTGCAGCCTCTATCAGCGCCGCTTCTTCTTCACTCATCAAATTCAACGCAACACACTGTGCGGTCAGGCTTTCACTGTCAGATGATACTTTTCCGGCTTTAATTGCAGAACGTAATTTTTTCTCTGCAGGTTCTGCTGCAATCACTTTTTGCAAGGTATCTTCTATCAACCCTGTGGGTTCATCCAGCGCACTGGCGATAAAAATTCCATGAGTGAGACGGTCGCGTGTTTCGGAAGGTGAGAGCAGCAATCTTGCCACTTGATGACCGAGCTTATCGCTGGCTCCAGCATATCGGCGACCCAGAGGAAATATCAAAATACGCAAAAGCCATGCAGCAGGTCGATTGGGAAGGTTTTTGATCACGCCATCAAAACTCTGCTGAATGGTGTAAAAAGCGTTTTCACATATCCAGTGTACTATGGGCAGATCCTGCTCTGGAGAACCATCATCGTCAAAACGTTTTAAAGTACAGGAGATCAGATAGAGCTGACTCAACACATCAGCAAAACGGGCAGACAATTTTTCATGGCGTTTCAAAGCCCCGCCCAGAGTCAACATCGCCACATCGACACTGATCGCAAGCGCTGAACTCATGCGGGTTAATCGCTGAAAGTATCGTTTTGTTTTACTTTTTAAAGGAGGTTTAACTCCATAACCATCACTGATACCCAGTAAAAATGAGCGTACAGTGTTGCTTAAACTGAAGCCCACATGCCCCCATAAAGCCTGATCAAAAACTTCAAGCGCCTGTTTTTTATCAGGGTTTGCTGCCGCATGAATTTCGGTTAAAACATAAGGGTGGCAGCGAATCGCACCTTGCCCAAAAATAATCATACTGCGCGTAAGAATATTCGCACCTTCCACGGTAATCCCCACCGGTACAATCTGATAAACGCGCCCCATCAAATTGCGCGGTCCCATACAAATAGCACTACCGCCCTGAATATCCATCGCATCATTCACCACATGACGCATACCTTCAGTGAGGTGGTATTTAACAATCGCTGAAATCACAGAAGGTTTTTCACCCTGATCGACCATACTGGCCGTAGTCATTCTTGCGGCATCCATCATGTAAGTGGTTCCTGCGATACGAGCGAGTACCTCTTCCACCCCTTCAAAATAACCGATCGGCATATTGAACTGTTTACGTATCCGCGCATAAGCACCCGTCATACGGCTGGCCAATTTGCCCGCCCCGGTACTCATCGCGGGCAGTGAAATGGAACGTCCTGCAGCCAGACATTCCATGAGCATACGCCAACCTTGCCCTGCGCCTTCTGCTCCGCCAATGATCCAGTCAACAGGAATAAAAACATCTTTGCCGCTATTGGGGCCATTTTGAAAAATAGCATTCAACGGAATATGGCGGCGACCAATTTCAATGCCGGACGTGTTGGTGGGAATCAAAGCACAGGTAATGCCCAACTCTTCCTGATCCCCCAACAGATGATCGGGATCGTACAGTTTAAAAGCCAAACCCAATAATGTGGCGACAGGCCCTAGTGTGATATAGCGCTTTTGCCAGTTGAGACGAATACCCAACACCTCTTTGTCTTCAAATTTGCCACGACAAATGATGCCCGAATCAGGCATCGCTCCTGCGTCACTACCCGCTTGTGGCCCTGTCAATGCAAAACAGGGAACCTCTTCACCACGAGCCAGACGCGGCAAGTAATAATTTTGCTGCTCTTCCGTTCCGTAATGCAGCAATAATTCAGCAGGCCCCAGAGAATTAGGCACCATTACAGTCACTGCCGCACTCACAGAGCGTGTCGCCACTTTCATTACCACAGCAGAATGTGCCAAGGCTGAAAACTCCAAACCACCAAAGCGTTTGGGAATAATCATCCCGAAAAAACCATTTTTCTTGATGAATTCCCAAACCTCAGGAGGCAAATCACGATACTCTTCTGTGGCTTTCCAGTCGTCGATCATTTTACATAAAGTTTCGACGGGGCCATCGAGAAACGCTTGCTCTTCTCCAGTCAATTTGGGTGCAGGTATATCCAGTAATTTTTCCCAGTGCGGGTTTCCACTCATTAATTCAGCATCCCAACCCACCGTACCCGCTTCCAGAGCTTCAGATTCAGTTTGAGATAAACGAGGTAAAATTTTACGAAACAGTTTTAAAACACGATCACTGATCAGCGACCGACG
>CAYXVC010000170.1:0-3917 GCA_964468225.1 uncultured Gammaproteobacteria bacterium | reverse complement strand
TTTTACGATTGTTCTCTTCAGACCAAACCGAATGCCAAACACTGACATCCATAGGTGCGGGCATCCAACCTAAAAAAGCAGCCAGAAAAATAATATCTGCATGTTCATAAAGGCTGAAAAGAGGTGTTGTTGTGTGATCAGTGTCGCCTGTGCTTAACAGAACCATGCTTAATGCCGTGACGGTGGTCAGGGTCAAAATAATAATGATGCTTTTCATCATTTTGTCCAGCAAACTGTATTGCCCAACGTATAGAATAATGGCAGCGGCAATGAGCACCATAATGGCTGGAATATGAGGCATATATTCTGCCGGTAAATTCAGGCCAAAAAAGTGGATAGCGATAGAGCTGGTGACGATGGTGACAGCGGCTTGAATCAGGCACATGGATAAAATAGTCATGATGACATAAATCGCTAACGCCCATTTCCCCAATGCGTGATAGCCATGCAATATATTACGCCCCGTCAACGCCGTATATTGTGGGCCAAATTTATAGAATGGATATTTAATTAAATGAATCAGAGGAATCAACAGTAGAAATAAAAATTCATAGCTGGCTCCGGCTTTGGTTGACATGACCAGGTGCGATACACCGACCGCAGCGCCTGCGTAAAGAAGCCCCGGTCCTAAAGTGGATACTGTTTTTGAGAGTTTAGTGAACATGTCGATCCTCGATTCTTGAATGCGAATACTGAATGTATCTGATCAAAAGTAGCGTTGCATGTGCTATTAGACTAAGAGGCTCTATGTCGATATAAGTGGCTCTGGTTCAGGGGTGAGTGGTAAGTCAAGGTTCTTTTATATTAAGAAATAGTACCAAAATCTTTCATATATTTTCTGCTGACAGGGATGATCGTACTGCTAATGGTGTGAATATTCCCCAAGCCATTTTCCTGCTTTTCGATCATTTTTATACAATCTGGATCGACTAAATGTTGCCGGTGACATCGTACTAATGGAGTGTTTTCTTCAAGTACCTTTAAAGGAAGGTCGGTATAAAATTCCTGGCAGTTTTTGCCCGTAACAATATGCGTTCCCGCAGTCGGGCTGGAGAATGCTCGGCAGACATCCTTGATGTTGATGAGATAGCTGCAACCATTTTTATAGCAAGGAATAAATTGCATCTCTGTAGACAGTGTCTCTACGATATCCGGCTGTGCTTGATAATTCTCTTTCAGGCGATTTAATGTAATATTCAGGCGGTCGGTTTTTACAGGTTTTAATAAAAAATCGATGGCATTTTTTTCAAATGCTTCTATCGCATACTCACCATAAGCGGTCACAAAAACAATACGAGGCATATCATTCTTGTCTAACATACTGAGCATCTCTATGCCCGATATTTTAGGCATAATAATATCAAGAAAAACAACATCAGGGCGCTTGTTATTAATCTCTTTAATGGCTTCAAATGCATTGGTGCATTTTCCGACAATATTAAATTCAGGGTCGGTGGTAATTTTTTCTTCCAGATCATCACGTGCGTGAGGTTCATCATCAACAATGAGAGTGCTAATCATATTTATTCCTTGTTGTATGGCAGACGGATGTTCACTTGAGTCCATTTCTCTGGCTCGCATGAAATCTTAACCCCATACTCTTGGCCGTAGCGTATTTTAATCCGTTCATCTATTTTTAATCCGATTCCACTCTGACGACCTTTTACATATAGGCCGGCATTATCTTCGATGGTCAAAATCAGGTCGTCATTATTGCTTATACCGCTGATCTTAATAATTCCCACACCGAAAAGTTCACTTGTGCCATGTTTTATGGCATTTTCAACAATCGGTTGCAGCGTAAAAACCGGAACAATTTGCTCAAGTAATTTATCTGGAATATCAATATGCACTTGTAAGCGATCTTCAAAGCGTGCTTTCTCTATTTCAAGGTAAGATTCAATATGCTCCAGTTCGGATCGAAGCGTGGTGGTATCATCGAATGTCTCCAGATTTTTTCTAAAAAAATCAGATAAATAATGCAATAGCTCGCGAGCTCTTTCAGGCTGTTTATTTGTTATGTGACTGATGGTTGCGAGTGCATTATAAAGAAAATGTGGATTGACTTGTGCAGTCAAGAGTTTGTATTGATCTTCAATGCGCAGTTCCTGTTGCCGTTCATAACGACCGGCCAGAATTCGATTGGACAGAAGTTGAGCGATATTCTCGCCCAGCTTCTTGTTAATATTACGAAACAACTTATTTTTAGGCTCATACAACCTGATTGTGCCAATCACCTGATTATAAACATCATCCTTGAGCGGGATGATCAATACAGAACCCAGCCCACAGGACTCTTCACGTCTGCATTGATAGTTTCGCCTGAATATCAATTTATTTTCCTTGATCGCTTCCAGAGTATCTTCCGATTCAATGAGTGAGCCGGGTATGTGATGATCTTCACTCGCGCCAGTAAATGCGAGCAGCCTTTTTTTGTCAGTAATGGCTACAGCGCCCACTTGGGTTTCCTGTTGTATGATTTCAGTAATCTGTTTGCTGGATTCAGGGTTAAACCGTGTGAATATGATGCTTGCGGTTTTATCGGCAATTTGCCATGCTATTGTGCTGCTACGAAGTGTGTCACAGGCACGTTTTTGCTCCTTGATCATGTACATAATCAGTGCAGCACCCGCAGAATTAGCAATCAACATTGGTGGTGCAATTTCCTTGATCAACATCCAGATCATAGATGCCTCACCAAAAAACATCCCGAAGAAGAAAATAATGAACATGTGTCCTAACACACCAATAAGGGTAACTAAAAAGACAACGCGAGGAGAAAATAGGTGTATCATTCTGCCGCAGCGGGATAAGTAGTAATGTACAAAACCCGCGAGCAGCCCTTCAAATGTAGTGGCCACTGCACAGGCGATGTCAATATAGTGGATAGGGTCAATGGCAGACGACATACTCCAAACCCGATGAATGCCTCCAGTCAGTCCGACAAAAAAACCGACGACAGGTCCACCCAATAGTCCCCCGAGCACTGCACCGATGGTTCGGGTATTGGCGATGGCACTTTCAGATTGAAATGATTGTTCGCTTAAAAATGTTCCCAGAACACAAAATCCGGAGAACACCAGATAGATCACAATTTTATCTGGTAGAGATAGCGTATTGTTAACCAGATCAGTAAACACAGGTGTTTTAGTGAATAGATAGGCTAAGCCTAAAAACACCAGAGCGTGCTGTAATAAAGGCGTGACATGTTCAATAAATAAAAGGTCTTGCATTTAGAGTTTTGCTGCTATGAAAATTTATACGACAGATTAGCACAAGAGAAAAACCCCATGCAGAAGATGTAACTGTCATTCAGAGGCTATTCAACCACTCACTTGGTTTGTGCTTTTCACGCTGCTCTTAAAGCCGCTACACTACTGTTTTGTCGGAATCTAAATCAGTGAAGGTAATCCCTTGGCTCTGCCAGGGGTAATTTAACTCATATTTCAATCTCCAATACTTTTAGCAAGTAGCTTTCATCCCAGCCAGCTTTAAGGCGCTTAGTCTTTGTCCGCGCTTTGAGTGTGGTCTTCTGCTTCAATAAACTAAGCGCAATATGGCGTAGCATCGCCATATTTTCTGGGCCATTATCTTGACACTCTATCGGTTATTTTATAGGTTAAGCTGACGGAAGGAATTTGAACTCCTCATACATACTAAAAATGCTTGGCTAATTCTAAGGAAAAACATAACATGCGCGTGTTAACTCTTTTGGTTTGTAGCTTTATATCTGCGATTTCACATGCTGCTGTAGAACCATTACAAGTGAGTAGTAATGGCCGGTACCTTGAAACCAACTCGGGTCCTTTCTATTGGCAGGCTGATACTGGGTGGCACTTGGTTGAATTGACACCAAGCGAAGTGGATCAATACTTGGCGACTCGCGCTGCAAGTGATTTCAATGTTATTCAGGGTCC
>CAYXVC010000169.1:0-3927 GCA_964468225.1 uncultured Gammaproteobacteria bacterium | reverse complement strand
TGAGCCTGCGTAAGGTTATGGAGGCGGGGGACGGCACACCCATGGAGGAAGGCAAATCTTGATGTGCGTCAGTCAGATTTGGTGTAGTAATCAAAAGGCTGTCTGTGAATAGCGGGGAGAAATGCCTCCCAAATTTCGATCGTGTTGTGCCCCCGGTGATTTGGCCGACAAGTGCTTCGAGTCAGCGAAAGGCCTGTGCCGCGCTGTTTGACACAGGGCAGCGAACACGTCGGGCGAGCAATTTATCAAGAAGCCAGGAGAGTGTAATAGATTATTCTACTACTACATGTAGATTTCCGAATTTTTTCCAAGAGCAAGGAATTTTCCCAATTTGCGGGACGCACAAAAATATTATCGAGGGATAGATAATTAAAATGGGTTACATCAAACAGAACAAACTTAAGTTGCTATCATTTAGCCTGATTGTTGGCCTCATCATGCTTAATATTATTCTCATTAAGCAGACCCTGATTATCAACACATCAAATCAGGAAATATTAAGCACGCTATCCAACATAAATCAGGCCGAACACAATAATTCTGCACAATTAAAATCAAGCACTACTCCCCAGGGCTCGATATCTAATATTAAATTTAATGGTGCCCCAACAAAAATTTTGTCGGGGCAACCAATAAATCAAATGTCAAAAAATGAATTAATAGCGCTGATTCAAAAGACAATTCAAGATGAACTGTACAATTTGGACTCTATAGCTGGCAGCCAAAGCAGTGCTTACTTCTCAGATAAAAATAAATCTAATGCTGATTCTAATACAACAAATCCTTTGTTGAATGCCGCTATTAATTCAACCCACGGCATTGAATTCGACGATAATATCTCTGCCGTTACAGAGAATGAAATGGCTATCGTCATTGAAGGTGCTGTTAGTCGCGGCATTTGGTCCATTGAAGACAACAACCAATTAATGAGTGCATCTTCACAGTTAAACCCTGAAGCAAGAAGACGACTTAGGGGGAAATTAATGACTGCCATTAATAATCAAGAATTAATGATAACAAAAGATGCATTAATAACATTTTAAGCAATCAATCGTAAAAGGGAGGAGAATGAAGAACCTGTAACCAGATGAAAACATACTTCAATATACAAAAGGAAAAAACAATGAAAAAAATATTAATGGTAAGTGTATTATTATTTGGATTTTATGCTGCTGGCACAGCTCTTGCCGTTACACAGCAAGGCTTCGTGAAAATCTCATTACAGTCTGATGGCCTTACTGGCATAATGAATGCTCGTTTTAATGTCGCAACTAATCCGGAAGCAGGCCATGAAAATTCCCATTTTTATACTGTGACATATGAGGGAAACACTTCAGTAGCCTTTGTGGGACGTGATGCCGTTAGCGGCCTTGTCTTTTCCTGCTCTGTCTTCGCCAGCAGCCCATTTTTTGATATGGCAGTCAGCATGGCGCAGTCTACAGGCTATGGAACCATGATCCAGGTTCGTCGCTTTGGCTATATGTGTACCGGCCTTACTAAAACTCAATCCAGTTTAGCTCAATAATATCTTGCAAATAACTCAAGCCATGTAGGGTGGGCACATTTTTTGTGCCCACGCGGAGATCACTCCCCATAATCCGAACCACTAAAACTTGAATCACACGCTGCCCAATCTGCAGAATACTTTCTTTCCCTAACACATCGATGCAATGTCGAATATAGCCATTGAATCGGCTGCTCACACAAACCATGTTTTACCGGGTTGTAATGAATGTAATCGATATGACGATTGAAATCATCCTGGCTACGTATTTGGTGTTTCCAAAAACGCCGCTGCCACAAGGTTGATTCACGGTATTTTTTCCTGGAATCAGACAACCATTCGCTGCGCTTGTAACGATCCCCACAAACAAGGCTTACATGGCGTTTGATTTCGCCCAGCGTTTGGAGAAACCTGCATCACCTTCAGGTAAGGTCCAAAGACAATGCAGGTGATTGGGCAACAACACGTATGCATCAATTTCAAATGGATACCATTGTTGTGTTTTTTCTATTCCTTCACGTAATGCATTACGAATCTATTCATCACATAAAATTTCCTGGCGGCGAAAACTAACCACTGTAAAGAAACAGGTTCCTCCGGCTTCCCTTGCGCGTCGATAGTGTGACATTGCTGATTTGTGTATGTGCTGATGTTGGAATTACTATTTTGGATCGGGTTCATTTTCCGCGTGGGCACAAAAAACGTGCCCACCCTACGAAGCTCACTCATCCATAAAAAAACTGTTTTTGTACATAACCTGCAAATGCTCTGGCACGGTTACCATCAGTTTGGTTTTCTCTCCCCCGACACGGGCCACCATCACCTCTACCATCCCTTCTGAAAAAAGCCCTCTCGCAGACATCTCGGGATTGACATGCTCCTCCAAACCTATCTGGATCAACTGCCCTGGTTGTCGATCCACAAATACCCTTTTAACCCCCATAAACGCCCCCTTGCCAAAATAAAACTCTCAAATCTACGTTATGCACAGCAAACAATCACAAACGCCTCTCCCCGATATGACCAAAGCTGAAAGTTTGATCATATCCAGCCTGCCACGCTCTCTACGTCGTTTCGCTTTTTTAATTTCCCCATCAAAACCTGCCCGGACACCCTAGCATGCCCCGAATTTGGGGGCAACAACAAGCGTCCCTAAAATGGGGACATGCAAAAAACCATCCACAGCAGGCACAGCGCACTCATTCAAGATGCCCTCAAGCAGATCAGGGAAAAAGCGGGTTTTACACAACGCGAGCTTTGTCGCAAACTGGACAGAGAGCATACCTTTATTTCCAAGTGTGAACTCGGAGAGAGACGTGTTGACATAGCGGAGTTTTATTGGATATGTAAAGCTTGTAATGCATCACCTAAAAAAGAAGCCGATAAGCTAATGGAGACATTCGAAAAATTTACCCTTTAATTTGGCTCCAAAAACAAGGGGACACAATATACTTAACTATCTCGTTCATTTTTTTGAAAACAACGCAATGTAAGTATTGTGGTCGAGTAGATGGGTTTCTCTGGCTGGTCAGGATCATGTTTGTTTTCACTGTTGCCGACTGGTTTCCCGTCGGTGCCACAATATCTGTTCCATTCAGCCATGTAGGGTGGGCACGTTTTTTGTGCCCACGCGAAGACTACTCTCCACAACTCAAATCATCAAAATTTGAATCACACACCGCCCAATCCGCAGAATATTTTCCTTCCTTGACATATCGATGTAATGTCGAATATGGCCATTGAATCGGTTGCTCACACAAACCATGTTTTACCGGGTTGTAATGAATATAATCGATGTGACGATTGAAATCGCTCTGATTGCGTATTTGGTGCTCCCAAAATCGCCGTTGCCACAAGGTTGATTCGCGGTGCTTTTTTCTGGAATCGGACAACCATTCGCTGCGCTTGTAACGCTCCCCACAAACAAGGCTTACATGGCGTTTGATTTTCGCCCAGCGTTTGGAGAAATCTGCATCACCTTCAGGTAAGGTCCAAAGACAATGCAGGTGATTGGGCAACAACACCCATGCATCAATTTCAAATGAATACCGTTGTTGTGTTTTTTCTATTCCTTCACGTAATGCATTACGAATCCATTCATCACATAAAATTTCCTGGCGGCGAAAACTCACCACCGTAAAGAAACAGGTGCCTCCGGCTGCCCTTGCCCGTCGGTAGTGTGACATTGCTGGTTTGTGTACTGGTATTGAATCCGCGTGGGCACAAAAAACGTGCCCACCCTACCTGATATTGACTAGCCGCATTTGGAGTCGCCACAGTTAAGGCACGTCATGCACCCATCCATTTTGATTACGGCCTTGGTGCTACATTTGTTACACAATTGCGACCCGACAGGAAAGTCCGAGGCATTACTACTATCAGCTGGTTTTTGTTTCACTTCAAACTGCGCACGCTTTTCCGCG
>CAYXVC010000168.1:0-3988 GCA_964468225.1 uncultured Gammaproteobacteria bacterium | reverse complement strand
CGAAACCGAATGTATTAGGTCGTTGGAAATTATTAATTTTTAAATACGAGCCATTGCAATGGCTTGAACGGTTACACCATGATCCCCTGGAAGCCAATATGATTCTTTGGTATTGATAAAATTTGCTCTATTTGTGTAACTTAGGTAGCAGAAAATCAGCCTATGGTATGAGACGCTTTTCCTGCACAAACACATTGAATTTTAGTTTGGAACCACCGGATCATGTAATGGCAGTCAGGCTAAAGCCAGATAACGATTGCAGCGGGATCTGGGAATCAATATAGCCGGTGCAGTATTGGCGTTGGAGCTTCTTGAGGAGGTTGATACTTTACGCATGCGAGTGGCTGCGCTGGAGTTAGGCGATAATCAAATGAGTTGATGCATTAAAACAAGGGTGAAGTGGCGATGAGTATATCAACAGATCGTGATTCATGTTCGGTAGTGCCTGCTCCGGCTCATCGCCGAAAACGGCAGGAGCCATTACCATGGCAAACACCTAAGGCGTTGGAGGATGATCCTCAAGCACTGGCGCGGGTGAAGGCTATCATGGCTAGCCCAGGTTATCGTCAAGCTGATCGGGATGTGGAATTTCTGAATCAGGATGAAGTGCGTGGAGTTCGCCTGGAGATTGATTACCTCAAGCCCGAACTGTTGCTGCAACAGCATGGTGTATGCCACACCATTGTGGTATTCGGTAGTACTCGTCTGCAAGAGCCTGAGGCCGCACGGCGTAAGGTGCAGGCTTTAAAGCAAGCCTTGGTTGCTAATCCAGAGAACAGAAGTCTGAAACAGCGTTTTGATGTTGCGCGATCTATCCTGGAAAAAAGCCGTTACTATGAAGAGGCACGGGCATTTGGCTGTATGGTGGCAGAATCAGGCAAAGGGCCGAATGATTGCCGTGTAACGCTGATGACGGGCGGTGGCCCAGGCATCATGGAGGCTGCCAATCGCGGAGCCTTTGATGTGAGTGGTAAATCAATCGGCCTCAATATTATGCTGCCGCATGAGCAGTATCCCAATCCCTATATCACTCCTGATCTCTGTTTTCGTTTTCACTATTTTGCCATGCGCAAGTTGCACTTTCTCAAGCGTGCCAAAGCACTGGTCGCCTTTCCTGGGGGTTACGGTACTCTGGATGAACTGTTCGAGACTTTGACTTTGATCCAGACACGTAGTATCGCACCACTGCCCGTGATTTTGGTGGGGGAATCTTTTTGGCGCAAGGCCGTAAATGTAGACTTTTTGGTGGCTGAAGGTGTGATTGATGCCGAGGATCGGGAGCTGTTTTGGTACGCCGAAACAGCAGAAGAGATCTGGCAGGGGATTCAGATGTGGCATCAAGCCAGCGGCAAACCTTTGTTGAATAATAGCGAGGAGTAGATTCATGAAAATTGCTTTTCACGGCGCTGATCGGGGCGTGACGGGTTCCTGCCATTTGGTGAGTTGTGGTGGTAAACAGGTGTTAATTGACTGTGGTCTTTACCAGGGTGGCCACGAGTTGAAAGAGGATAATTATGAACCTTTCGGTTTTGATCCATCGAAGGTGGATTATCTGCTGCTGACTCACGCCCATCTGGATCACTGTGGTCGTATCCCTCTGCTGGTAGAACGGGGTTTTCGGGGCGAAATCATCACCACCGCTGCCAGTCGTGAACTGGCCAGATTAGTGATGCTGGATTCCGCTAATCTGCAAGAGCAGGAGGCCGAATGGCAGACTCGAAAAGTGGCGCGACATGGGGGTGTGACATGGGGGTGTGACATGGGGGTGTGACGGAAAAAATCTCACCGCTTTACACCGTTCTGGATGCCCTCAATAGTTTGGATTATTTCGGTCGCACCGCTAAATATGACAAGGCATTGATGCTAAATGATGGTATTCAAGCCACGTTTCTTGATGCTGGCCATATATTGGGTTCGGCCTCTATTCTATTGGAGTTGGAAGAGGATGGACAGCAGCGGCGGCTACTGTTTTCAGGTGATTTGGGCTATAGCGACCGAGCCATTTTGAGCGATCCCACGCCACCGCCCCATGTTGACGTGGTGATCATGGAGACCACTTATGGTGACCGCTTGCACAAAACTCTACAGCCTTCGATTGAAGAGTTATACGAGGCGATTACAGACACATTTCACCGCGGTGGCAATGTTATCATCCCGAGCTTTGCTCTGGAGCGAACCCAGGAGATTCTCTATTATCTGCGTGAAGGCGTGGAGGCCGAGCAATTGCCGAATGCCATGCAGGTCTTTCTGGATTCACCCATGGCCATTTCTGCGACCAATATTTTCAGTCGTCACCCGGAGTGCTACGACGAAAAAGCAGGGGAGTTGTTTCGCAATGGACAGGATCCTTTCAACTTTCCAGGGCTGCATTTTACCCGCGAAACGGCAGATTCCATAGCACTAAACCGTATCTATGGTGGTGCGGTAATTATTGCAGGTTCTGGCATGTGTACTGGTGGCAGGGTGCGTCACCATCTCAAACACAATCTGTGGCGAAAAGACAGCAGCGTGGTGTTTGTTGGATTTGCTGCTCGTGGTACTTTGGCTCGCCGCATTGTTGAAGGTGCAACGGAGGTGTATATCTTTGGCGAAAGGATTCCAGTGCGAGCTCATATTTACACGATTGGCGGTTTTTCTGCCCATGCGGATAGGGATGAGCTGTTGGCCTGGCATCGGCAGACTGGTAATCCTGAGCGTACTTTCCTGGTTCATGGAGAAGAAACGGCGATGCAAGCCTTTGCACAAAGGCTGAGCGATACCGAGGTCATCATGCCCGAGCTCAATGATGAATTTGATTTGTGATATTGAATTGTCTCAAGTGTGGCGCTCATTATGATCGGTAACTGTCACCGTAATTCCAAACCCCAGAAATACAACAGGCATTATTCTAGCGACTACTTAAAATCCCAAGGGCAATATGCTTTACGTGATGGATGGATGCGTTTCACCATACTAAATTGAAATGCCCTGTGCGACTCTGAGCGGCATGCAGGGTGTTAGAGTCCTCCGATTATAAACTATATAACTGTCTTATTTATATGGCTTTTTTAATGTAGGGAACAAAACAAGCAAGGCAGAACATAAAAGCAATATGGATGCTGGCATAGGAACTGGTGTTGGTGTAAATGTCATACTAAACTCACTTCCTCCACCCCACGGAGATCCATTTCGTGATGCGGGAGTAATCCAGGATGCTGAAAATGTATTATTTCCATTGTCAATTATAGGAACCCATCCTGGGTTGCCGATATCCCACCCATTTATAGGCGTTCCATCTTGTTGCCAAACAGTAAGTACTAATGAGCTGAAATTTGCGCGCATGTCACTAAGGTCAATTTGTGGTGCAGTCATATCACTATAATCAAATGAAGGTTTTGAAAATATACTCCAATCATTGAATGAGTAACTTATCTCTCCGGTTTGATCAGGACCAACTAAAATCTTCTCATAATAGTCTGTATTAAACTGACCATCTGTGAAAGTCGCACCTCCAAATGTGTATTCAGAAACAGAGCTACTGGGCCCGGGCCAAACGTTAGTGGCGTTTATAGCCGTCCATACTGCTGCCTGTAGGGATATTGGTGCTAAAAGGAGTATTGCTAATACTAGTGTTTTTAATGCATTGTTTTTATAAGACATTTCTTTCTCCTAGCTATTTTGGTACGCCCAGTATGGGCATGAACTAATAAGGTGAAAACCCCCTTAACCCTAAAGGGATATTTAACATGAAAGCAATTAATATGCCATATTATTCATGCTGTTGATATATATAGTAAAATTAAGATGTTGCTGCTCATTAAAAATAGCATATGTAAAATATTTCGACACTATGTATGGGGGTGAGCAATATTCGAGGCCGAGTAAAATAAAGGTCATCTACCGTAAAAGTTTTCCCCATCTCTGTACTGAGCAGCCACCAATAGAAGTTGAGGAATCGTTTGTCACATTAATCAACAGTAATTCAGATCCAGCAGTAAGTTATTGGTGC
>CAYXVC010000167.1:0-4013 GCA_964468225.1 uncultured Gammaproteobacteria bacterium | reverse complement strand
GACAACCGGCCAAGTTAATTGACGCGAACCGGACAAGATAATTGACATCTAATAATTATGGCTAATAATCAGCACTTTGATTTATATTATTGGTTTATTCAACCTGGATTTGCGAACGCTTGTATTTTTATAAATTAATAAATAAAAAGAGTAAACACTAAGATAGAAATACTTCGTCGGAAATGAAATAAGCTTAAGAAAACTGAAATTGGTAGCGGAACAGGAATTGAATCTATGGCCTTCGAGCAGCTGTGCCTAATAATAGCTGAGCCAGTCGGGCAATCAGATCATTTAAGAAAATCGAAATTAAATTGGTAGCGGGGACAGGATTTGAACCTATGACCTTCGGGTTATGAGCCCGACGAGCTACCAGACTGCTCCACCCCGCATCAACAGCGCACACAATACGAAACCACAGCAACGATTGCAAGCTTTTTTATTTCAAAAACACTATTTATTAAAGCCACGCTATTATATTTGAGATATAGCCTCACGCAAGTGGTTGACCGCGATCACCTCCAACCCCTTTATTTTTCGTTTGGGTACATTGGCGGCGGGCACAATGGCTTTGGAAAAACCATGTTTTACTGCTTCTTTCAAACGATCCTCCCCTCCCTGAACCGGACGAATTTCTCCTGCCAGTCCCACTTCACCAAAAACGATTAAATCTTGCGGCAATACATGATCACGTAAACTGGAAATAGCAGCCAGCAATAATGCCAAGTCTGCCCCGGTCTCTGTGACACGCACACCTCCCACAACATTCACAAATACATCCTGATCGTACATCACCACTCCACCGTGACGGTGCAAAACGGCCAACAACATTGCCAGACGGTTCTGATCCAGCCCGACGGTCACTCGCTTCGGATTCCCCTGGTGACTTTCCGCCACAAGCGCCTGCACCTCCACTAATAAAGGCCGACTGCCTTCCCGCGTCACCATAACAACGCTGCCCGAGGCTTTTTCATGGCGCGATAAAAAAATAGCGGACGGATTGGTCACTTCACGCAACCCCTTTTCCGTCATGGCAAATACACCCAGTTCATTCACAGCACCGAAACGATTTTTAATCGTTCGAATCATGCGAAACTGGCTGCCTGTATCTCCCTCAAAATAGAGCACGGTATCCACCATGTGCTCCAATACCCGAGGCCCGGCCAGCGAACCATCTTTAGTCACATGCCCCACCAGAAACATTGCTGTATTCGTCTGTTTGGCAAAACGCACCAACTGCGCTGCGCTCTCTCTCACTTGGGCAACCGCACCCGGAGCAGACTGTAATGCATCGGAATAGACCGTCTGGATCGAATCAATCACCATCACTTTGGGCTTTTCATGCTTGGCATGATCCAGAATACGCTCAACCCGAGTCTCACTCAGCAACCTTAAATTTGCCCCGTGCAGATCTAAACGCCGCGCTCTAAGCCCCACTTGCTGCAGTGACTCTTCCCCTGTGACATAAAGCGTTGAGCAATTTTCATTTAATGAAACGATCCCTTGCAATAACAAGGTTGATTTACCAATCCCGGGATCACCGCCAAGCAATACTACCGAACCCATCACCAAACCACCGCCCAAAACCCGATCCAGCTCGGAAATGCCAGTGGATATACGTGTTTCCTCGTGAACCCCGACCTCGCTCAATGGCTGAATCACTGATTCTGCGCCTGCATAACCTGCAAAGCGGCCACGATCAGCAACTTTCCCTTGACTCGCAACCGTCTCATGCAAACTGTTCCATGCACCACAATCAGAACACTGACCCGCCCATTTTGAGGCAAATGCACCACATTCACTACAGTGATAAGACAATTTTTCACGCATGGCAAAGTCTCCTCTACTTTACAAAATCACTATAAGATATAATCGTCTGCTAGCTTGAATATTAAGGGTTATATTCCGTTGTCTAAAGTTGAAAAAAAACTTTCACACTACACCAGCAAAGCCATTGCCGATTATGGCATGGTTCAAAAAGGTGACCGTATCATGGTTTGCCTGTCCGGTGGAAAAGATTCTTATACGTTGCTTAGCATTCTCAACAAATTAAACAAACGTCCGCGCAACCGTTATGAAATTTTTGCCTTCACGCTTGATCAATCACAGCCCGGCTGGGATGACACGCAGATGCGTCAATGGCTTGATGACCATAAAATCCCTCATGAAACACTCAAACGAGACACTTATTCGATCGTCAAAGATAAAATTCCGGAAGGGAAAAACTACTGTTCACTTTGCTCTCGATTACGGCGAGGTAATATCTATCGTTATGCGGAGGAGAATGGTTTTACTAAAATCGCCTTGGGCCACCATCGCGATGACTTGATCGAATCTACATTAATGTCAATGATGTACGCTGGTCAGATACGTTCCATGCCGCCCAAGCTGCTTACCGATAACAAACGGCATATTTTGATTCGCCCTATGGTTTATTGTCAGGAAAAAGATATTATTGAATACGCCCGTGAACGTCAGTTCCCTATCATTCCCTGCAATCTGTGTGGTTCTCAGGAAAACCTGACACGCCAGAAAATCAAACAGTTGATCGCAGACTTGAGTCAGGAAAATCCTAAAATTCCGAGTAATTTACTCAGTGCGATTGGTAATATTCAAATCAGCCAGATGATGGATAGAGCGCTCTGGAATTTTAAAGATCTGGATACGCAGCGCGTAACAGCAAATGCTTCTAAATCTTCAGAAGAAGAGAGTGACCTGTCGTTTGCATTTCCACCAACATATCAGTACAACCCGACCCATTACGATTCAACCCATGAGACAAACGTGATGCCCGATATTATTGACCCAATAAATTTTGTCACCTGGTTTCGTAATGCATCGCCTTACATACACGCTTTTCGTGGACGCACATTTGTGATTACTTTTGATGGCGAAATGGTCGCATCAAAGGATTTCCCCAGTTTTATCCACGACATCGCCTTGCTCAACAGCCTGGGAATTCGTCTGGTGCTTGTTTATGGAGCCAGACCTCAAATTGAACAGCGCCTCAAAACACATAACAGCGAAATAACCTACGTCAACGGATTGCGTATCACCGATCCGGAAATACTCCCGTTGGTTAAAGATGCTGTGGGCAGTGTACGGCTTGAAATTGAATCACTGCTCTCCATGGGAATCGCAAACTCACCCATGGCAGGCGCATTGCTGCAAGTCATATCCGGTAATTTTGTAACGGCGCAACCTTTGGGTATAAAAAACGGCATTGATTACCAGCACACGGGTGAAGTTCGGCGCATTAATCATGAAGCCATAAATCGCCATCTGGATCATGGCGCTATTATTTTGCTCTCTCCACTGGGTTACTCGCCCACTGGAGAAATATTTAACCTTACTGCAATTGAAGTAGCAACAGCCGCTGCCACTTCGCTCAAAGCAGAAAAGCTCTTATGTCTGACCGAAAACAAAGGAATTTTTGACCACAATCAACAACTCATTCGCCACCTGACAACCACTGAAGCAAAAAAAACATTAGCGCACCAAAATTTTCTTAACGAAGAAGATAAAAATGATTTGGAACGTGCCATTGATGCATGTCAGCGTGGCGTTCGTCGCACCCACCTGATCCATCGTCAAACAGAAGGTGCTCTGCTTCAAGAGTTATTTACCCGTGATGGCATTGGAACACTTATATCCAGTGATATTTATCAAAATATTCGACATGCCCGAATTGATGATATATATGGAATCATTGAGCTGATCAAGCCCCTTGAAGAAGAAGGAATTTTGGTACGCCGCTCACGGGAAAAACTTGAGATGGAAATTAAATATTTCACCGTTATTGAACGTGACGGCATGATTATCGCCTGTGCAGCGCTCTACCCATTCAGGGAAGAGCAATTTGCTGAACTCGCATGTCTGGCTGTCCATCCCGATTATCAAAATATGAATTATGGTGAAATATTATTAAAACAGGTAGAAATTGAAAGCAACAAACTGGGTATCAAACAACTTTTCGTGCTCACCACACAAACTCTTCACTGGTTTCAGGAGCGTGG
>CAYXVC010000166.1:0-4021 GCA_964468225.1 uncultured Gammaproteobacteria bacterium | reverse complement strand
CAAATAGTTTTTAAATAAATATTGTGGAGATTGATTATGTCTGTGATTAAAATGATTGACCTTGATTTGTCAGGTAAACGTGTACTGATTCGTCAAGACTTAAACGTTCCGATAAAAGGTGGCAAGGTGGGCGATGACACTCGTATTCGTGCCTCACTGCCTACGATTAAATTAGCTGTTGAAGCAGGTGCCAAAGTGATGCTGATGTCTCACTTAGGTCGTCCTGAAGAGGGTGCTTATGAAGAGAAATTTTCTCTTGCACCTGTTGCCAAACATCTATCAAGTCTGCTTGGGCAGACTGTTGGTCTGGCAAAAGATTGGCTGGATGGGGTTGATGTTGCCACTGGTGGAGTCGTCTTATGTGAAAACGTTCGCTTTAATAAAGGCGAAAAGAAAGATGACGAAGCACTATCAAAAAAAATGGCTGCATTGTGTGATATCTATGTGATGGATGCTTTTGGTACTGCTCATCGTGCACAGGCATCTACGCATGGTGTCGCTCAATATGCGCCTGTAGCATGTGCTGGCCCCCTGTTAGCGAATGAGTTAGAGGCTTTGGGTAAAGCGCTGGATAATCCGGCACGTCCTATGGTTGCAATTGTAGGTGGATCAAAAGTATCGACTAAATTGACTGTGCTGGAATCACTTTCTAAAGTAGTTGATCAGTTGATTGTCGGTGGCGGGATTGCAAATACTTTTATCGCAGCGGATGGTCATAAAGTAGGTAAATCTTTGTACGAAGAAAATTTGGTGGGCGTAGCGAAAAAACTGTCAGAAAGTGCAAAAGCTCGTGGAGGAAGTATTCCTGTCCCTGTTGATGTTGTTTGTGCCAAAGAGTTTTCTGAATCAGCTACTGCAACATTGAAAAATGTTGATGAAACACTGGACGACGATATGATCTTTGATGTGGGCCCTGAAACATCAAAACAGTTTGCTGAAATTTTAAAGAGTGCTGGTACCATTGTTTGGAATGGCCCTGTGGGTGTATTTGAGTTTGATCAATTTGGCGAGGGAACCAAAGCCTTGGCGGAAGCGATTGCTGAAAGCCCGGCATTTTCAATTGCCGGTGGTGGCGATACGCTTGCGGCTGTTTCAAAATACAATATTTCTGATAAAGTATCTTATATTTCAACGGGTGGTGGTGCTTTTCTTGAGTTTCTGGAGGGAAAAGAGTTGCCTGCTGTAGCCATGCTGGAGAAGAGAGGCGCTTAGGCGTTTTTCCTTCCTTGGAAAAATATATAACTAGACTGGAGCTTTTTAGCCTGTGCCTGATTTAAACGCCAGAAGAACAAAAATTGTTGCAACACTGGGTCCTACAACAGATGATAAGGAGAGCATTGCTGCACTGATTGCAGCGGGTGTTAATGTTGTGCGACTTAATTTTTCGCATGGTAATGCGGATGATCATCGTCAGCGTTGCAAACTTGTTCGTGAATGTGCAAAGGAAGCTGGACGTCAAGTCGGAGTGTTGGCTGATTTGCAAGGGCCAAAAATTCGAATTGATCGTTTCAGTGAAGGAAAAGTTATTCTCGAAGAAGGGGATGCATTTATTTTAGATGCTGAGTGTGACCCTGAGGCGGGTGATAAAACACGAGTGGGTATTGCTTATAAAAAGCTGCCAAAGGATGTTTCTGCAGGGGATACATTGTTGCTGGATGATGGCCGCATTGTGCTGAAAGTGAGCGAGGTCAAAGGTGCACAAATTCATTGCATCGTTGAAGTGGCTGGTGCACTTTCCAATAATAAAGGCATTAATCGCCAAGGCGGTGGCTTATCTGCTGATGCACTAACAGAAAAAGATAAAGCGGATATTATTGTAGCTGCAGAAATTGAAGCGGACTATATTGCGGTCTCTTTTCCACGTTGTGCGGCAGATATTACTTATGCGCGTGAGCTTTTGGACGCTGCAGGAGGTCATGGTGGTATTGTTGCCAAAATCGAACGTACCGAAGCATTAGATAATATCGAAGAAATTATTATTGCTTCTGATGTGATCATGATTGCGCGTGGCGATTTAGGTGTTGAGATTGGTGATGCCGAGTTGCCCGCAGTACAGAAACATTTGATTAAGCTGGCACGTGCAATGAATCGTTTGGCGATTACGGCGACTCAAATGATGGAGTCAATGATCGAAAATCCGATTCCAACACGCGCTGAAGTCTTTGATGTGGCGAATGCAGTGTTGGATGGAACCGATGCGGTCATGCTTTCGGCGGAAACAGCAGCAGGTAAGTATCCTGCAAAATCTGTTGCGGCAATGGCGCGGATTTGTCTTGAAGCTGAAAAACAAAAAATTGCGCGTGTTTCAGGGCATCGTTTAAATACACGCTTTAGTCGTACTGACGAAGCGATTGCGATGGCTACAATGTATACCGCAAATCACTTTGGCGTTAAAGCGATTGTTGCATTGACAGAGTCGGGAGCCACTCCTCTCTGGATGTCGCGTATTAGCTCTGAAGTTCCAATTTTTGCCTTAAGTTCTCATGTAAAAACAAGCCGCAAAATGACTTTGTATAAAGGGGTCAAACCCATTTTGTTTGATACAGATAGTAACGATCACGTACTCGTCAATAAACAGGTTGTTGCTGAATTGCAAAAGCGTAGCGTGGTTAAGGATGGTGATCTGGTGATTATTACAAAAGGTGATTTGATGGGTGTTGTTGCAGGAACGAATGCAATGAAAATTGTTTGTGTGGGTGAAATGGCTGAGCCTCAAACTACATAATAAAATAACTATTTTTTAATATTGATTCTAAATATAAGGGGATAAAATATGGCTTTAATTTCTCTAAGGCAGTTGCTTGATCATGCGGCTGAGAATAGCTACGGTGTACCTGCATTTAATGTGAATAATATGGAGCAAGTGCACGCTATTATGCAGGCAGCTGATGCAGTGAATAGTCCAGTCATCATGCAAGGTTCTGCGGGTGCGCGCAGTTATGCTGGTGAGGCTTTCTTACGGCATCTGATTTTAGCTGCGCTTGAGCAATACCCGCATATTCCTGTTGTTATGCACCAGGATC
Organism: uncultured Gammaproteobacteria bacterium; assembly: GCA_964468225.1. Lineage (GTDB taxonomy): Bacteria > Pseudomonadota > Gammaproteobacteria > JAADGQ01 > JAADGQ01 > S141-38. The sequence goes on along the minus strand of CAYXVC010000166.1, from coordinate 998 downwards.
ACGGTTCATCGCCAAGTGTATGTACACGCTCTATTCAGAGTGGTTTTAGTTCTGTCATGATGGACGGCTCTTTGATGACGGATGCTAAAACTCCTTCAACTTATGAATACAATGTTGAAGTGACTCGTAAAGTGGTTGATATTGCACATGCTTGTGGTGTATCTGTTGAGGGTGAGCTGGGTGTTTTAGGATCTTTGGAAACCGGAGAAGCGGGCGAAGAAGATGGTGTTGGCGCTGAAGGCAAATTGTCAATGGAGCAAATGCTGACTGACCCAGAGGAAGCTGCTGACTTTGTTAAGAAAACCAAAGTTGATGCGCTGGCTATTGCGATTGGTACCAGCCACGGAGCGTATAAGTTTACACGCCCACCTACAGGTGATGTTTTGGCAATTTCACGGATCAAAGAGATTAATGCCAGAATCCCTAATACTCACCTGGTTATGCATGGCTCCTCTTCTGTGCCACAAGAATGGCTGAAAGTGATTAATAGTTTCGGTGGTGATATGGCGCAAACTTATGGTGTGCCTGTTGAAGAGATCGCGGAAGGAATTAAGAATGGTGTACGTAAAGTTAATATTGATACCGACTTGCGTATGGCATCGACTGGAGCGATTCGTCGTCACTTGACTGAAAATACGTCTAACTTCGATCCTCGTAAATTCTATAAGGAAGCAACAAATGCAATGATGGAGATCTGTAAAGCGCGTTATCAAATGTTTGGTTGTGAAGGCATGGCTTCTAAAATCAAGCCTGTTTCATTGGAAGCAATGATTGGAAACTATGATAATGGTTCGCTGGATCCAAAGGCCAGCTAATTATCAAATTTAGTTTTTTGATTGTAAAAAGGGTGATATGAAAATATCACCCTTTTTCATTTTAGACGTTATAAAAATCTCTATACCATTCAATGAAACGTGCAATGCCATCTTCAATGGAAGTTGCGGGTTTAAAGCCAACATCTTTAATTAAGTCGTCAACATTGGCGTAGGTTTCAGGAA
>CAYXVC010000165.1:0-4034 GCA_964468225.1 uncultured Gammaproteobacteria bacterium | reverse complement strand
ATGGCCACGAGGAGGCTGACTTCAGTTAAAAGTGGCTAAACCGGGAATAGCTGATCAACTATTAAGACTCTGACAACAAAATTGTCTTTGACCGATATTAAAAATATAGGAGTGAATTCCGCTGTATCTATCGTCGCAGATGCTGCATCAGATATCGTTCAACAAACTTTAGACAAACGGTATGGCTCAGGTTCTACGCAGGGAGTTCTTGGTAGCTACTGTACTAAGTTGATCCTTAACACCGTTTCTGGCAGCCGTCAAGACGGTGCTACTGGGGCCATTTCCGCAGCTGCTACAACCTCTTTTGTTGCTATTATAGACGAAGGACGTAGTGCAGCATCTGCCGTTAACAGTGGTGTGGACTCCACGGGTACTGCTATCATGAATGTCGAAAAGGTACTCAAAGATAACACGGAAAAACTGGTTCAAGAGACCAAATCAAGTAACCCAGATAAAAAGAGAATTGCACAGTTAACAACTTGGATCAAACAAGACAATGCGTCGTTGCAAGAACTTGATACTCGGGAAAAGAAGCTCATCTCACCGATGTTTTATGTTTTCGGGCTTTAGCCCTAATTTGAGTTTACTACATGTTAGCGCCACGACAGATTGTTTGCCCATACTCAAGACGTACAGTCAGGTGTACATCTTGGCGATGTAACTGTTTTGAGCAACGTAAAGTTTATAGGTAAAAAGACAACTAATATGTGAAAATTAAAGAACAAGCCCTAAAAACAAAAAGGAGGAATACCGTATGTCTGCCAGCATCAAACAAAACAAATTAGTTTTCTCTACATTACTCGTAGTGTCTCTTGCATTCTCTGGGTGTGCTGCATCAATTACCTCAAGACCAATTGCTAATAATCAATATGAGGTAACAGTTAATGACGATGCGAATGTTGGGGTACTCTTTGGTATTAAACTAAATAAAGGGGCTCTATCTAGAAAATGGGTAGAAAAAGCGGCATCAACTTGCGGTTCAAAAGGTTTTAAAGTTATTACACGCGAAATTTCGGAAGGTGCCGCTACTGGAATTATAGAATGTAAGAAATGAGGCTCTGCCCACAAATGGGATGGCCTCCATATAATGCGGGTTAAGGCAGCTGAAAAAATTGAGGTGAAATAATGTGGATTAGATTCTGGACACACCTTCGGCATATACAAAGCCATATGTATCTGCCTGCTGCACGAACAGCCATGCTGGTAGGGGCACTGGGGGCGTTCCTTGCCGCCGCCATCAGTGTCCTCATTGCCGGATATTTCCAGACACAATCCTGGCACAGCGCATCGTCGACATCCCTGCCGCCCGTGTATGTACCCCAGAATCCCAAGATCGCGCTCAATTTGGTAGCCTCGAAACTCACCGGCCCAGCCAACATCCGTTTCATCAGTTTTCAAGGAGTAATCTCCTCGCCTATGAACAAAAATGAAGTGATCGGACAGTTCAAGGCCGATGCAGTGAATGGTTTGCCTGCCCCTCCCAACGATTTCTCGTTGCTTGGAGGAACGGATATTCATTTTTTCACGCCAGTACGTGGGGCAATTGGCTTGTGCAATCCGCTGGCACATTACCCACAACTCCTGGGTACTCATTCAACTTCATTCAGGTACGGCTTAGTGGCTTCGGAGACTCTAAATAACTTGGTGCGTGAGGCGGTTGCGGCAGGGGAAATCCAGTCGCGATCATTCAGCATCCGGGTGATTGCATTCGACAAATTAGGCAACAAGTCTAAACCTCAAAATGTTAGTTTCACTCTCCGATTCGGCCCGAAACCACCTAAAATAGCGGCAAATGCACATAGTGTCTCCACTACGAAGCTCGCCAGGCCGACGGTACAACAGACACCGTTAACCGTACTGGCACGCGAAATTGCGCTCGTCACCGACCCGAAACGCGGGCCGACATTCTTCAAAGTGTTCCAAAAAGCACGTGTTGTTCCAGATAATTGCGGCGTCGATCGCAGTAATGCAGTATTCATCGCTGATTATCGTAAGGCGTTTGAATTTGCCAGGAACCTCATAACGCCGGATAATGTCATCTCCGGGTTCCTACCATCAATATGCGAGGCTTGGCGCACAGGAGTTGCTGCAGAGAACCAGGCTGAGAGCGTAGCAAACGCAAAGCGCCTTCGAGCTTTGGCTGAAGCGCAGGCCGCCAGAGCCAAAGCAGATTTGCTGAATGCCAGCGCTCACTTGGGTCGCAATGTAGCATTGAGGGTTGCGATTGGAGCAATCGGCGTACTGTTGCTTATTTCTCTGCCTCTGGCCCTACTGCTACTGGAAAATCATTCAAGTGCTCTGCGAACGATCGCCGAAAGACTCGAAGCGGATCGGTTAGTTGGACTAACTAACAAAGAGGGTGAATAATGAAGAACTATTATAAAAATTTCTTTGTCTCACGATTCGTTCGGTTATTGGCTCTTAGTGCTGCAATAATTCTCTCGGGATGCGCCGCACCGAAGGTAAATGTCGCTGGCCGATTTCCCGCAAACAACCAGAGGGCAGCAAATCTGCGGCGGGTAACAATAGCTGGTTTCCAGGGCCGCGGCGGTAGCAACTTCGCGGCAGCACTTGAAACGGAATTGGCTTCAACCAAGTTTGATGGCAAACCATACTTCACGTTGGTCAGGTGCAGCACGAGTTACGGTGCGAATGCGATCTTGGCACGCGAATACGGACGAAAAGTAAACGCTAACGGTGTATACTTCGGACAGATTAGAGAACAAGTGAAAAACGAGCCTCAACAGATGGAAATGACTAAGTGCGCCCGTTGGGATAACCTTGTTTGCAAACAGTGGTATAAAGTCCCGGTAACCTGTGAAAAACGAACCATCGCTGTCACGGCAACACCAGAGCTCTTGAACGTTACAACCGGGGAAATTGTCTACACGGCCGAAAAGGCGGGTCAAGAACAGACAACATGGTGTCCCGGAGAGACGCGTAAGAACGATATATCCATGATCGCGGCAATTCAGCGAGGAATCCTGCACGACATCCGCATGGATGTAGCACCAACTGTTAAGATTCTTCAAGCCAAAGTAATGGATGACACGAACGGTCTGGATGATACAATGTCAGCCTTATTCGAAAAGGCTGTCGAGCAAGTAAAATCTGGCAACACACAGAGTGCGAGCAAGGCTTGGGCCAAAATTCATGACAAGAACCCATTGCACATGCCTACAATCTTCAATCTGGGTGTCTGTGCCGAATCAGCTGGCCACTACAAGAAAGCGCTCGCCCTTTACAAACAGGCCGGCAATTTACAGGCACACGCTAATGATATTAACGACAGTGGAAATGGTATAGGCAACTGGCTACACATCGCCACAGCTAAGGCACATTCATTAATTGACCGACCTGAAAACGACATCACAACGGCAAAAGTTCGGGTTGAGCAACTAATCGCAGCTCAGGGTAAGCTAAAAGTAATTGAGAAGGAGAGAAAAGCGGAAGCAGATTTAAAGCACCGCCAGATTGTAGCGATTAAGCGGCATCGAGAGGAAAAAGTTGCTCGTGAACGCCACACCGCCGCTGTAGCTAAACGACGCCAGAAAGCGCTTATTGCCGCACATAAGCAGAATCTTATCACACGCTATGGTCATTCTGCAGCCGACGCAATTTTAAAAGGGGAAGTAAAGAATGGTATGAACAAAAAAGCTGTGATTGCCTCTATCGGCAAACCGCAACATATAATATCCGCCTCTTCTTCAGAAGAAGAATGGATCTACCCATCCAAACAGGTCATTTTTACAAATGGAAAGGTCAGCTACATAGGGCATTAACTTTAACCTAAAAATTGCAATCGTTGAAGATCACTACATCAATCAGATTTTTTTGCGACAGCATCAACTTTCGAGTCTTTGGCTAATTGTTGGCTGAACTGCTGAACCGGGTTGAACGGCTGATCATTGGCGGAGCCATGGCCAATACATTCCTTAAGGCAAAGGGCTTAAATATGGGCGCCTCCCTGATAGTATTCAAACGGCATTTTATTTCACCGGATATATTTTTTTAAATCACGATAGTAATTTTCA
>CAYXVC010000164.1:0-4216 GCA_964468225.1 uncultured Gammaproteobacteria bacterium | reverse complement strand
ATGTGAAAAGACAGGGTCACTTATTTTATAAACGCCCCCTTCCTTTGCATATACAATCAAATTATGTGCATTAAAATGAAAGCGCATCTCTTTGGGGAAATATGGCAAAAAGAAAACCGATGTTTGTAAACCGACGGCAACGCCACTATCCAGTCGCTCATCCAAAGCCAACATACCTTTACTATTGTCTTTGAAAGTATTAAAACTTATTTTTAGACTTTTAATTCGCCATGCCAACAAGCGAATAATCATGCGTGGAGGCATTCTGTATGATAGTAAGGGTAAACCATTAATCTTTATGAGAGGCAAATACGCGTAGGCAAGTCCACTGGCCAAACCAAATACCATTGGCTCGGAAATATCTAGACCATGGTGCCGTAACAGACTAGACATAACACCAGTTTCACAGTGTGCTGACTGACGATGTTCGAATGAATTATTTATTTGTAGAGGCACACTCATTACTGCTGGGCTTTACTAGCATTAGCATCGTTACACATCGTATCATCCGGAATTTTCTTCAGCGTCTCAACGCTTATGTTCAACACTTCGGCATAAAGGTCAAGGTCACTTTTTTTTAAGTCGCGGAAAACATCCGGTTTAAAATGCCGCTTAACCCTCCATTGATAACGCCCAACGGCTTGAGCTAACATCGACAAGTCCATGCGTTGGGCACACATATGAAACTCTAAAGGAGAAGACTCGCCTTTTTTTACTCGACGCAATGCATCTTGAGCAATACGATCAATTTCATCGAGCGCCTGTTGCAGCACAACAGATTCAGCATCCCACCCCACCGTTTGCACCATCTCCAATTTACCACTCTCACCAACAGCGTAGACCCCCTTGGTCTCGCCGCCGAGTAACCCGCTATCATCCTGAGGCACTTCTTCTTTTTTCATAAAATTAAACGCTCAAATGTGTCTTTGCCGTTATCACATCGCTGTCAGCAGCATAAAAGAGCTGGAGAATCGTCCACTCTCGGGTATGTAGCATAATATGTTGTCACCAGATTTTACATCACCAGATTTTAATAATTCATCCAGCATAATATACATGGCGGCCGAACCGGTATTGCCCTTTGTCGCCAAGTTGGTAAACCATTTTTCCTGAGGAATTTCAAAGTCCATCTCACATAACGCATCGTGGACTTTATTATAAAAATACATTGATGACACGTGAGGTAGAAAGTGATCGACCTGATCTGCAGTCAACCCCGTTTTTTTCTTTATCGCGGATAAGGCGCGCGTAACGGTATAATCAATAATATGTTCATTCAGCAGTTTCACATCTTGCTTGATAGTAAACACTGAATGCTCTAACAGTTCATGCCCCTCATACCTGGCCCAGCCCGTCAAATTACCACTGCTATCCTTGACCGCAGCCGCATACATACATGTTTCCATTTCATTGGCATATGAGATTATTTCCAGCCAATTAATTTTCAAAACGACCTGATTAGCGCCGGGTCGAACTTCTGATTCCAATAAAAAAGCACCGGCACCATCTGACAATAACCAGCGTAAAAAATCTTTTTCAAATGCAATAATCGGATTTTTCTTTAGTTCTTCAACATTATAGCGGGATTCTTCTTCATAATGACGAGAATGCAACACCACGGAAGCCGCTTCTGACCCAGTCGCAACTACTTTTTTGTGCTCACCACTTTTTATGGCCATATATGCATATTTAAGCGCCGAGATACTGCTTAGACACACCCCCGATGTTGCGATTACTTCACATGGCGGAATTTTCAACTCTCCATGAACCATGACTGCATGATTGGGCATCATTTGATCAGGAATAGTCGTCCCCGACACCAGGCAATCTATTTCATCCATTTCTGCCAACGTGGGAAATAAATTTCTAACCGCTTCAGCCGCAAGCTGTGCATTGGTAAACTCAGGCTCGCCCGTTTTTGGATCAAGCACATAATAACGCTGCTTTATCCCATTACTTCTTAGAATAATTTTTTTTGTACGCGAAGGTCTTCCGCCAACCATACCAAGAATTGCTTCAATTTGGTCATTTTCCACCGGGTTATTTGGCATGCAAACTGCGGTGCGTGTGATATAAACATTATTCAGTGACATTTAAACTCCGTCATCCTTTCAACACCCGATCCTGATGGCAACTCATAATATTCCTTCGTGCTTGCGTGTTTCTTTTTAAGCAAGGGTGACAATAATATTTTCAAAACCAGGTTGATCGGTACCACAACCAAAATCATGCAGAGTAAAAAAATAAAATATAAAAGCATTATCGGGCGCCGTCTAAAGTCCTCCGGCTTACCAACTTTACGTATTAGTGCACCCCAGATTCGAAAACTACGGTACGCAATTTTCTCGGACTGAATCAAACTTAATGTGGTATTAACCGCACTTAATCCAGTTAACAGAGGTAACCCTGTGATCTCCAGGTTTCGGGAAAGTGCATCACAAATTGCCAGTCCAAAGCGCCGCCCATTGGCGATATCTGTTTCGGATACACCGGCGGGAGGGAACCCCCAAAAAGCATCCCTTTTGCCCGTCCATAACCACCGTGGTGTTGTAACAAAGCTGGCAAGCGTTGACCCTTGATCAATAAATACAACATTGTCTATTAACTTAGCCTGAGCAGAGGTCAACATTTGCTTTACTGTTTCCTGCGCTCTGGTCCACATATTTCGGCAAGCGATCAAAGTGATAACTGGACAATCTTTTAACAGGCTGCGCCCGGCTTCACTTTGCAAAAATGCCGTTATCGGTAGCGAAGGTGACAAATACCAGATCTGATACGCCAATATCACTAGATCAAATTTTTCTGTTCCCTGAAGACCAAATGGTTCAAGTTCAGGCGGATCCAAATATACAGATTCAGGGAATACATCAAAAAATTTAAAAAATGACCAAGGATAAGGGTAGTTTTCTTTGGGCTTCAAGGTAAGGAAATGAACATTGATGTTATCAGATTCTACAAGTGGCCCAGTCACTGATTTTACAACATTGCTCAACTGCCCAGTTTGGGAGTACAGTACGACTAGTATTTTTTTACTTTTTTTTGCCTTCATGAAAAACTATACAACGCTATTTTATATTTTGACTCAACAGAAAACTCAATCGTGCAAGGCATAATACCAAAGAGAAACCGCAATACATTTTTCCACATTTCTATTACAAGAGTAGAAAGCTTATGCTTAAGTATTCACTCAGGATTAGAGGAGGCCAAGTTCTGCTTCTTTAGATTACCCTATGCTTTGCGATATGATTCGACAAGGTTCTTAACGACGTAAAAATTCCGATATTTTCTCTATCACCTTGCACAATTTTTAAACCATATTTCTTTGATAGCAACATGGATAATTCAAGCGCATCAATTGAATCCAATCCCAGACCCTCTGTAAACAGCCGTGCTTCTGGTTCAATTTCATCTGCATCAATTTCCAGATTCAATGCATCCACGATCAACTCCGCCACTTCCTTTTCCAACACAATAGTCATTTAACAACCAACCTTTGATGAAAAACCAGCATAAAGCCAAAGGTAACTACTCAGCGAGTAGTCAAAATTAACAGTCGGCATTATAGGCTGGAAGTCAATCCTTTTTCTAGTTAAAAATTACATATGACCTATGCTGCTTTGATGCCCATTTTCTCAGTGCTTAGTCGTTTCACCCCGGCTCGTAAAAGGGGAAGAAATCTGTAGCCTTTGACCTTTCTAAGCGATGGCTCGATTTCCAACAAGGCTGTGGCAATCCATCTCTGCCGCTGATTGCTGTTTTTCCAATTGTGACCCGTCTTGTATATTGTTCTAGCTGACTGTTTAGCGATTCTATAAAGTTGGTCGTTTTCATGCTGACGCCCAATTGTTCAAAAAGTACCAGGCGATGCAGGGTAAGGGTTTCTTCCAAGCCTTCGTCCAGGCTGCGAACCGCCGATTCGTTGAGAATCTTTAATTCGGTACTAATCGCCTTGAGCGCCTGTTTTGCCGATCGGTACTCCGTTTGCTCGTAGGCCTTCTGCAATTTTTTTCTAAAACGGTCTTGCTCACATTTAGGTAAATACGCAACCACATTCTCTCGTTTATGCCATTGACACCTCTGGATGATCGCCTGGCCACCAAAAACTGTTTCTATACCCTTGTGCAAGCCTTTTGCCCCATCTATGACAAATAGAACTTGGGGCTGTCCTAGATAACCTAGAAAATGTTATGTAGGCAAGGATGCGCAAGAGTAGATT
>CAYXVC010000163.1:0-4314 GCA_964468225.1 uncultured Gammaproteobacteria bacterium | reverse complement strand
TGTACCGTCGAAGCACAAAATTTTCGAGACACTCAAAAAGATTTCGCCAAATTGGGTGTTTCCGTTCTTGGTATTAGTATCGATACCATTGAATCACATAAGCTTTTTTCTGAAGCACACGAACTAACCTTCCCCATTTTGTCGGATACTTCAAAAAAAATCAGCAAACAATACGATGTACTGGGAGGCTTTGGCCCAATTTCTTATGCCAAAAGACAGACCTTTGTTATCGATCCCGATGGCATTATCGTGAAACATTATCAGGACGTTACTGCGGCAGAACATTCTCAACAACTTCTTGAAAAAATTCCAGAACTTCAAAAACTATACTCAGAGTAATAGGAGAAAAAATGAGCAGAGCAAGTGCACGACATATTTTGGTTGAAACCGAAGACAAATGCAGTGATCTAAAAAAACAAATCGAAGACGGTGCAGATTTTGCTGAAATCGCAAAACAATTCTCAACATGCCCATCAGGTACTAGTGGTGGAGAACTCGGTGAATTCAGCCCAGGGCAGATGGTTAAAGAATTTGATGAGGTGGTGTTTAGTGCAGACTTAAATACCGTACAGGGGCCCGTTAAAACTCAGTTTGGTTATCACTTGCTGGAAGTTACCAGTAGGAGTTAGGTGAATACTTTTTTAACCTTAATCAATTCCAATAAATTTTTCATCCAAACGAACTTCTAAAAAAAAAGGCAGAATCAAAATGATTCTGCCTTTTTTGTTACTACTTTACTACTATGATTTGTTAAATCCTAGAATTCAAATCTAACTCCAAATCTATAGACTCGGCCCAAAGTATCATAGTTACTTGGGAAGGTATTTCCTGAGTTCGAAGATGTATCACCCGCTTCGTTTCCTACTACTGGTGGGTCATCGTCAAATGCATTGGTTATACCCAGAGAAAACGTTACATCTTCATACACATAACTGGCAAATAAATCGATGTAATCATAATCATCAATGGTATGGAAACGAGGATCAACATTTGCTTTTTCAGGGGGTTCAATACTCACAGAATCGATATGTCTCCACTGTGCCGATACTGTCAAGTCATTCCAATCCCAGGTAGTCCGTTGAGTCCAACGCAATTCTGAAATGGGGTCACAACTGGTACCGAAAAAGCCTTTACAATCGATAACAGCTGATTGAGCTGAACTTTGAGATTCCTGGGTAAGGTACTTATTAAGAACGCCTGAAAACTTCAAACGTCCCCAACCATCTGCTAAGTCAACATTGAAAGATGCAGCAACTTCAATACCCTCAGCCCTAAGAAAATCCAGGTTGGTAGTAAACAGGTTAATGCCTGAACCACTAATGGTTAAATCACCACCAATTCTATTAATTTTAGCACATTCTGTTGTATCCCCAGCTTTGTAGCAAGCATCCAGAACTTCCTGAGCAGAAAAATTACCAATGATATCTTCAATATCAATGTCATAATAATCTACTGAAAGTGAGAAATCGTCAACAGCTTCAAAATCAGGGCTCCAGACAACACCCAATGTAGTAGTATCTGCAGTTTCAGAATCCGGTGGTGCATTTGGATTGCTACCCGCAAAAGCATTTATCTGACCAGAAATGATATCTTGAACTGAACCAACTTGAGAAGCCACCATACCAGTAGAAATACACAGTGCTTCTAAAGTAGCATCAATATTTCCTGCATTAGCAATTGAACAAGGATCTAGCAGAGCATTGGCTAGCGCCGTTGTTACAGGAGAGCTTAACTCACCCACATTAGGCGCTCTTGTTGCTTGCTGTTGCATGGCACGGAAGAGTAGTTGATCGACAGGCCGCCAGTTTAAACCCGCTTTCCAGGTATTATTATTGCCAACAGTATCGTAATCAGATGAACGGAAACCAAATTCAAAATTCAATAATTCAGCAAAAGGCTTTCCTTCAAAAATTGGCAAGAAACCTTCTACAAAAAATTCATCAACTTTGTATCCACCTTTAATCGGCAGTAAGTTACCACCTGCTCCTCCCTGACAACTTGAAGGCGCTAGTTTTAGACATTCATCAGGTTCCAGGAAAGCCGATTCAGTACGCGTTTCATAACCAAAACTCACTGCTAGAGGAGTATCTGCTGTAGGTAGTTGAAAACCATCCACTAGACCATTAACCACTATGGTACCTATCGATTGCTCGTAACCTTGTGTTTGTAAAGCAATTGCTCTGGCATAAGCTGCCATTTCAGGCGTGATAGTGCCAAAACCTCCAAACAAATCAATAGGAACACAGTTTGGATCTCCATTCGCACAAGTGACACCATCCACACTGTCCAACGCATTTTGGATATTCACTAGGTTTGTATAACCATCTCGTGTTGTAACACGATTAGATTCACCGTAAGAGAATGAAACATCGTAATCCCAGTTTGTACTCAGATCTCCTTTCGCACCAACTAAAAATTGAAACTGGTTAGTTTCATAAATTTCAGTACGTGGCCCAAGTTCTAGCGTTCGTCTACGCAATTGAACCAACAAGTAATCTTCAGCATCGACTACGCCATTATTATTGACATCTTGCCAATTGGTATTACCTGGTGTGTTCAAGTTGCCATTCGCAAGAGCGGTGTTGCCTGCATCAATCATAAATTGCCGAGCTTGATCTCCAATAAAAGAATTGGCCAAAGGCAAATTAAAGGTTTGTCCGAAAGTACCTGAAGGAGCGACCTGTTGAACCACTGAAGTATTGGTGAAATTCAAAGTGCTATAGGCGGTAACATTATCATTAAAATCATAATGTGCTATTGCAGTGGCCGAATAGCGTTCGGAAGGTGTTTGGTAATAGTTGAACGGGTTAAAATTAAAGCGACTACAATTTGAACCTAACGTACGGTCGGTTCGGAATTGACCAGAGGTACCAGCACCACCGCCTACAATTGAAAAACGAGTAGGGATAGCGGTAGATGAACCACCACTTTCAACCACAAAGGGTCCATCACAATTTGGCTCAGTTGGCGGCGCAGGAGGCTGCCCTGCAAGAAATTCATCAAGATTGGAACCATCAGCTGTATCAATACCTAACAATCCTAAAGGACGTTGTCCTAAAAGTACTGGATCTCGGTTATACCAACTCATAGAGATAGCAGCGTTGCCTCTATCCTGATCAAAGTTTCCACCTACTGTCAATGATATGCTATCCGTATCGCCATCACTTTCGCCAGTTTGGCTGTGTATGGTATCAATCACCACACCTTCAAAGTCACTCTTTAGCACAAAGTTAATAGCTCCTGCGATTGCATCGGAACCATAAACTGTTGATGCTCCACCAGTTAATATATCCACACGCTCCAGGAGAGCTGTTGGAATTGTTGCTGAGTCAACTTGACCGTTGAAATTAAATGGCACCATACGCCTGCCGTTTAATAGGATCAGGTTTCGTTGAGGACCCAATCCACGTAAATCAATAGTAGCTGCACCAGCAGTCCCATTATTAACGTTTCTACCATCCCCAGGAATTACGGCAGGCAGGCTACGTATTATAGATTCAATTTCTGCTTCCTGTTGAAATTCAATCTCATCACCTGAAATGGTTAGAATAGGACTAGCAGATACCATCCCAGGTTGTTTAATGCGACTTCCCGTTATCTGAATAACTTCTGCATCATCATCAAAGTTTGTATCCGCTTCCGCTGCAATAGTATTTGCTGAAATCATAGAAGTCGAAATGACCCCTGATAACAACGCAACACGTAATGCTTTGTTTAGTAAAGAAAGCTCTTTGTCTTTCATAAAAATACCCCTTGGTAGTGTAAAATAAGGTTAAATACCCTTTTTTAATAAAGATACTGCTCTCAAAATTTGAGTTATGAGTTGGTCATAGACACAACAAAACCATCAATATCTTTTTACACTACTATCAGACTGCAAACGGGCACCCCAAGGCAATACAAGAAAACTTGAATTTTTATTTAAAATTTATTTAATTTTTGTTTAATGTTTTTTTATTCAAAACATCAAAATTTTTAAAAAATAATGTTTTGAGCGTGTTTTATCGCTTACAATTTCCCCCGAATGTAACAAAATGTTGCAAATCCCTTTTATTGAAATATTTAGACATACTATTCAATTTATTTAATTCATAACTCATGAGTTTTATATTGACCCACCTATAACAAACGGCTTTTACTTACACAGAACATTAAAATGTCGTAATTTAAATATTAGGCTGATAATAATAGGGAGAAATTCAGTGTCTAGAGACTTCAAATTTGAAAGCGAAGAATATACCCTTAAATTTGGGAACTTCACTCTTGATCTGGATACACAGACACTCTCTACCACAAATATCTCCGTACGCCTCA
>CAYXVC010000162.1:3252-4321 GCA_964468225.1 uncultured Gammaproteobacteria bacterium | reverse complement strand
GCGAAAGTGATCATGTATTGAGAAGAATCCAGTTTTTTACAATAATAATTAATTGTTTAGAATTAATATCGGTCGTAGATTGGTAAGGTGCAGTTACAATTATTTTTCCAGCGCCCTGACTAAAACGATCTGTTTGACCAGTACGATCAAGAAATTCCAGCCATGCATTGCCCGTTAATCCAGCCACCTCGCTTTGCTTGAACTTCGTGAGTGCAATCCGGCGCAATAATGTAGAAATCTCTGCTGAAAAAAGTGAAAAATCCTGATGCTCTGACAAAGATTGCTCTAATTGATTCAATTCAATCAGTGCAACTTTTCGTAAAGCACGCTTTTTTTGCCATTGATAAAAAAACCATCCAGTGATGAGGCAAAGTAAAACCAGTGTCGCCAATATCCACCAGCCGGGAGCAGGAGGCCAGAAAGGGATAGGGGGCGGGCTATGAATGTCACGTAAATTCTCTAAATCATTCATAAGCTATTCTTTTTCTTTATTTTTCATTTGCTCGACCCAAAGCATTGTCGCACCTGCAACCGCGCTGGGTATCACCAGAAAATTCAAAAAAGGTATTAAGGTCATCAGCATGGTTGCACCGCCAAAGCTTAAAGAATTAATACGGTTTGATGCTAATTTTTTGCGCTGATCGGGCACGGAAATATTGTGATTCGCCATTGGGTAATCACCGTATTGCAGCATTAACATCCATGCACCAAAGGCCAGCCATAAAAAGGGTGCGGCCACTTGAATGACCGGAATAAAGAAAAGCAGTAAAAAGGGTATTGCCCAACAGATGAAATAAGCCAGCTTTCTGAATTCATTCATTATAGAAGGTAAAATGGTTTTCGCTGTCTCTTGCCAGCTCATTTCAGGCAGTTTTTCTCCTGTTAAATGATGCTCTACGGCTTCAGCCAGCAGGCTATTAAATGGCGCGGCAATGATATTTCCAATCACACTAAAGCTGTAAAAAACCAGTAGCAATGTCGCCAGTGTCAAAACAGGCCAAAGCAACCACTCAAGCCATGAAAGCCAGGAGGGGAACCCTGATATTTGTTCGTCAATAAATACAAAGAG
>CAYXVC010000162.1:0-3152 GCA_964468225.1 uncultured Gammaproteobacteria bacterium | reverse complement strand
AAAAAAATTAATTAATGGATAATAAAAATAAGGATATTGATGAACATATCATTACGTCACAAAATCGTTTTTATCATGCTTTCCGTAACAATCCCTGTCATCGGATTGGGACTGGGGTCTGTCATGATCAAGAATGTTAGTGTATTCAAACAGACGATGCTGGACAATTCTGTGATGACAGCCCGAATTATTGGTAATCATGCAGCTTCCGACCTCTTTCTCGAAGATGAAATTGCGGCCAGAGAAGCTCTGACTGGCTTGTTAAAAAGATCCACTATCATAAATGCCTTCCTGTATGACGCGCAAGGTACACTCTTCGCCAGTTTGCATGACTTGGTGCAAAAAGAGCCACCCACCATTAATAGCGAAAAAAACAGTATTGCCGAGTTTCGCAATAATAGACTGCATGTGATTCAGCCGGTTTATTATCAGGGGCGTGATTACGGCACTATCTATCTGCTCCTATCGACTAAACAACTTGATGACGAACTGATGCAGTATGGACTGTTTCTGCTTGTTGTTGCTGCGCTGCTAATCGTACTGGCTTATCTTCTTGCAAATTTGTTGCAGGGAGTCATATCGAAACCTGTTCAGCAGCAAGAGGAGGCGCACGAGCAGAGTGAGGAGAGGCTGATGCGTTTCTTTCAGGTGACCTCTGAAGGTGTGTTTTTTCATGAAGATGGCAAAATTCTGGACGTTAATTTTGCCATGACAGCTATTTCCGGTTACAAGCCCTGTGAAATGCTGGGCCAAAATGTGCTGCAATTTATCCCTCCGGAACTGCGTGACGACGTGCGGGAAAAGATGCGCTCCGGTACAGAGAGCACCTATGAGACACAAGCTATAACCAAAGGTGGTGTCTTTGTTCCAGTGGAGCTTAAAGCTAAAACTGCACAGTTTGAAGGCAGGAGTGTCAGGGTCGTTTCAATTCAGAACATTAGTGAACGAAAACAGGCGGCTCAGGCGTTACAACAAGCCTACGGTAAACTGGAAGAAAAGGTGACTGAGCGCACTCGGGAGCTGGCCAAGGCCAATGTTAACCTGAAACAGGAAGTCGAGATGCGAAAAAAAGCTGAAATGGAGGCGAACAATTTCAGCCGTACCAAATCAACCTTTCTGGCGAATATGAGCCACGAACTACGTACTCCGCTGAACTGTATTATTGGTTTCACCAGTGTTTTGAAAGATGGCATGGCGGGTGAGATAAATGAAGAGCAAGCTCGTCAGCTTGATATGGTTTATGGCTCGGCTCGCCATCTGCTGGAGTTGATTAACGACATTCTCGATCTGTCTAAAGTTGAATCTGGCAAGGTCAAGATTGTTGTAACGGATTTTGAACTGATGCCACTGCTGGCGGAAATTAAGGCGCTGATGCAACCTCTGGCTGATGCCAAAGGTTTGGAATTGCAACTCTCGGGTTACGTTCCCGAACTCTTGCATAGCGACCGCCGAAAACTGCGACAAGTGTTGCTGAATCTGTTGGGTAATGCGATTAAATTTACGGAGCAGGGTAATGTTACATTGGTGTGTCGACAAGAGGGTCAGAGCGCTATATTTGAAGTCACAGACACCGGTATCGGCATCAGTAAAGAGAAACGTACCAAAATTTTCGAAGCGTTCGAGCAAGCTGATGCCCGTACTGAACGGGAATATGAAGGTACTGGATTGGGATTGGCCATCAGCCAGCGCTTTGTCGAATTGTTGGGAGGAGAAATTACAGTACGAAGCATGCTGAATGAGGGTTCAACCTTCCGTATCGTATTGCACAATGTCGTACGCAAGGTGCGGAGTATTGAAACAACGCTTGAGGCGCATGAAATTTAGCGGTGGATGATAATGAAAAAACAGCCTGAATGTTTCTTGTTATGGATGGCTCTGTTGCTAATACCTTTGTCGGTTATTGCAAATAATGCAATACCAATGACCAATGAATCACCGCCACCATTGGATTTACAACTGGAGCCCATCCAGCCACTCTATTTGCCGAAAGCATTAAATGCTGGCAAGGTTGCTTTGGGCGAAAGATTATTTAACGAGCCTCGCCTGGCACATGATAATAATATGTCCTGTGCCAGTTGCCACATTCTGAAAAATGGCGGCGCTAATTGCCAAGAGCGCGCTCGGGGACGGGATGGTGTTGAACTGGGGGCTAATAGTCTTACGGTGTTCAACAGCAGTCTTAACCACCGCCTGTTTTGGGATGGACGTGCCAAAACTCTGGAGGAACAGATTGATTTTGTGGTAACCGGAGCCCATGAATTTGCGACGCAATGGCCTGTATTAATCAATAAACTCAAACAGGATGAAGAGTATCAAAAGAGCTTTGAAAAACTCTACTCGGATGGCATCACCGCGACTAATGTTCGCAATGCAATTGCCACCTTTGAGCGCAGTCTGATTACTGTAAATTCACGTTTTGATCGTTACTTGAAGGGGGAGGTCGATGCGATCAATGCAATGGAAAAATCCGGTTACCGCTTATTCAAAGACTATGGCTGCATTGCCTGCCATCAAGGGCGTAATGTGGGAGGCAATATGTTTCAGAAGCTCGGTGCAATCAAGGAATTTTTTGGTAATGGCAATCCTGTAGACCAGGATGATTTAGGGCGCTTTAACGTGACAGGTAAGGAAAGAGATCGTCATGTATTCCGTGTTCCCCCCCTACGGTTGGCAATACTGACCGCACCTTATTTTCATGATGGTTCTACCGAGAATCTTTATGATGCTGTCAAGATCATGGCGAAATATCAGTTGGGGCGCACCATCTCCGATACCGATATCGAACATATTATTGCTTTCCTAGGCACCTTGCCAGGCGAGTACAAAGGTCAACCACTGTCCGGAGTTCAGAAAGAAAACATAATCAGTAAACCTGAGAAACAGCCTCAATGAGGCTGCATGCTAAAAAAATAAGGTATGGAGCTGTCTGGTTAGTGGTGGCGGCTGTGCTGTTGTATCTGTATGTCAATTTTCAGGCTATCGCTCCCGAGCGACATACCCAAATCATTGATGACCTGCGACAGCTGCATCAGCTTGATGCTACTTTAAATCAGGATTTTATCAAAGTACGTTACGGTCTGCTGCCTTATTACGATACCCTCATGGATACTCCACGAGAAATTACTACAGTTCAAGCTCGACTGAATAACACA
>CAYXVC010000161.1:0-4362 GCA_964468225.1 uncultured Gammaproteobacteria bacterium | reverse complement strand
TTTACCCCAACCTACGAGATCGACAAGCGTTTTTTCGAATGTTATTTGGTGCTTGGAGACTGTTATTACTTTCTCGGAATCTCTTCCGACTCCAAATGCCGCCGTTTATGAATCACAGCCAGCACTTCGATAAAATTGTCAGGTTTGATTTCGTACAGAACTCGATAAGAGTAAAGTCTTAGTTCTCGCACAGCATCTTCATTCAGTTCCGATACTTTGTGTCCTTTGTGGGGTAATTCATCCAGGCCAATGGTTTTTCGCACCAGTTCTTCACTGACGCGCTTAGCGTAGAGCGGTGAATCTTGGGCGATGTAATCATGAATATGGCGAAGTTGGGCTTTGGCGTGAGCTGTCCATTTCACCACGATTGAATATCCTTGAGCATCTCTTCAGCTGATTCTGTTTTACCTTCGGCGACGTCTTGTTGGCCACGACGGATATTCTCCAGCACATACAGCCGGTAAATCATCTCTTCGGTATCGGCGCTATCAGGCAATCGTTGGATGGCATCCAACGCTTCCTGTTTTGCAGAATGGGCTTGGGACATGATTAAACCTCCTTAGGGTGGTTAAGTGTTTAAAGGCCCTGCTTGGACGTATATCATTATCGGCTATTCAGCGGTTAATAAATACTAGGTAACCGCTTTGTTGCCGTGTTTTCTTAGTTGCTTTCTTGCGCCGCTTTCGCGGTGCCTTTTGTAGTGGTCTGGCTTGGTGTTTCAGGATCAAGCCATCCAGAACTTCTAAAGCTGTTTTTCGTTCTGCTTCATCAAATTGTCGGATAGCCTCAAACTGCAACTTCATTTCATCATCCGGTCCGCGCTCGTCATCCTCGAACAGAAGCCAGTCAGTGCTGGCTGTTAACGCCACCGCTAGTTTTTTCATTACCTCTAGGGTGGGTTGGGCTGTGCCAGCTTCGTACCGTTGAATCTGCGTAAGATGTACAGCGGCTAGGTCTGCCAGCCCTTGTTGGGTTAATCTCCGTTCTTTGCGTAATTGTCCGAGTCGATCCGAGAGCGCCATGCTGTTTATTGTCCATGATGTTAGATGTGTTTGCTTACTATAAACCCTCATTTCTGATTGGCTGCTTGTAATGTAGCGCATTAGCTGTTAAAAATACAGCCCGTAGCCCGTAGTAGCCCGTAGTAGCCCGTAGTAGCCCGTAGGTTGGGGTGAGGTACGAACCCCAACATAATTGATTGGGATCGGCACTCACTGATTGTCATGCAAATATGTTTTAAATTTCCGTTTTAGAATCAAGCGGTCAGATTCGTTGGTTTCCTTATCGAAATTAATCAGATTACAGAGTTGCGGTATTTTATGGCTGGCTTTTAATAAGGGTCTGTCAAAAAATAACTTGATCATCTTACTTGTCTATCCTTTCGTCTTCAGCGTTGCGGAAAGGCTTGTATACAACGAGTATGCGCCCCTTTCCGCGCCTTGAATACGAAACGATATTCGGCGCAATATAATCATGTTATTTTTTGACAGGCCCTAAGTAGGTTTTTTCTTTTTAGTTGTTTCCCAAAATTGTCTGAATCACTCCACTCAAACTCTCACCATCAGTGTTTGACAATTGTCCCATGGTATTAATGATTTGGTTTTGTTCGAGCGTAGCAATCAGTGGTTTGAGTATTGAAGGTTTGAGCAGGCCGGCCTGTTGCCAGTCTTGCAAAGCGTACTCGCCAATAGTGAGAGTGTTTCTGATCTGGCTGGTGATCGTGATCGCCATCAGGATGACATCGGGTCGGGCTAGTTGGTAGGCATGGCTGCTGATGATAACGGCAGGTCGTTTCTTGGTAGCTTGTAGATTGGTGAAGGGGAAGGCTACCAGAACCACATCGCCAAAGTTATAGCTTGTCGTAGATGGCATCGTCGTCGTTATCCCATACCTTGTTGAAAGTTGCTTCGGAAGCTTGCGCATAATCTTGCCGTAAGCGTTTATCTTGATCGCGTTGTTGTATAAAGTCGATAAAGTCTGCCACTTCCGCTAAACGAGCAGGCGAAAGGTGTTTAAGTTTTTCTATCATTTGTTTCACTTGCGGTTGCATGTTAAATCCTCCTTAAGCGCTCATTTGATAAGCGTGATTGTTTTTAGTGAGTCGCCTGTTGAATGACAGTATCAATCATATCAATCACAAACTTTTGTTTGGAGCGTGGCAATTGACTCACGCGCTCTATTTGCTGTTGTAGTTTTGAGGCAGTCCCCCGTTTGCCATTCGTCCTTTTTAGCTGCTCGCCCAGTAACTCATCAATGGAGACGGTGAGCAGTTTTGCCAGTGTCGGCAAGGTTGATGCTGGAATTCGTCGCCGTGCTACTTCATACGAATTGATTGTTTGCTGGGAGACGGATAGCGCCTCAGCCATCTGTATTTGAGTAATCCCTTGTGCTTTACGCAGTTTGGCAATACGTGCGCCGAGGTGGGGGAAAAAAGTGCGTTCATCTGGTGAAATTGCCATTGTTTCTATCTCAAAACAGTTTAACGTGCTGCATAGGATATGCTCTGAATTATTCATAATAAAGTCGATAATACAACGAAACGAAGTATTAGCAATTCAGTTATTTTTAAAAAAAAGGGATTGATAGCAATGCCATTAAGTTAAGCGAGTTTTCTGCTTGTTGTAGGTTGGTGGTGATGCATGGGTTTGGCATGTTGGGGTTCACAAAAGACGTTTACCCCAACCTACGTGGGATTTGCCAATGTGGTTGGATTAGACAGTTGAAAGAGATCCACACGGCGACCCATCCGGCGAGGATGGCGGCAAAGACGGCTCAAGAAACCCCTATAACTCCCGATAAACAAGAGGAGTGAAATATACCAATAAATGGTATATACTGCGGCCATGACCTGGGCTGTTTACCTGACCCGCAAAGCGCATAAGCAACTGGCGAAGCTGCCCCGTTCCATCCAGGATTTAGCCGATCTTGCGGTGGCGGATCTGGAAGAACAAGGTATCAACCCGCAAGGGTGGAACACCCTGAAAACGGACGATGACGCATACCGCCTGCGGTTGAACTATCGCTACCGGATGCGTTACCGGATCATCGGTGAACAGAGCTTAGAGATCGAAGTATTTTATGTCGGACACCGACGGGAGGCTTACCGATGAGCCAAGCATTAAAAATCCATCATGATCTGGGTGATGTGGTCTTGAAACCCAGTGGCAAAGTGAATCGGGGTCGCCTGAAAAAGATGATCCGCGCCACGCTGGATCAATATCTGGAAGAAGACCGGGTATCGGCTAAGATGATTCATGCGGAGGCCAAACAACGCCACGGCGATGCGTACCGCACACCAGGATATTACTTGCGCCTGTACCGCCAACGTGCCGAACTGACCCAGGCCGAGCTGGCCGAGCAGACCGGCATCCGCCAGCACCATCTCTCCGAGATGGAAAATAACAAGCGCGTAATCGGCAAAGCCAATGCGAAGAAACTGGCGGCGATCCTGGACTGCGATTACCGGAAGCTGTTGTAGCCCGTAGGTTGGGGTGAGGCACGAACCCCAACATGAATAAATGGTATCGCATGATTGTTTGGTAACGGATGGTGGTTTGAACGGGTGTTTAGTGGTGGTGCGTGGGTTTGGTGTGTTGGGGTTCACAAAAAACGTTCACCCCAACCTACGTGGGATATTAACAAATGTGGTTGGATTAACCCCAACAAAATGTTGAGGCTCATAAAAAATCATTCACCCCAAATGACGTGATATTTACGAATGTGGTTTGTTTATGTTCTTCAAGGCTTGTGCCGGTGTGAGTTTGGCGGCATGTATTAGTGCCTCTTGATTATGTGGGCGGAGCTGTAGTTTACCGCTGCTATTTTCCCAGTTATTCACTGTTTGCGGACTGACGCCGAGTAACTTCGCAAATTGCGTACTGTTCATCTCAAATTGCTTGCGCAAGCGGCGGACGGCTGCTGCTGTTGGGGTAAACGGTTTTTTGCTTGCGTTGTTTGATGCGTTTTTCCGGTTATCCGTTTTCCTATTGGTTTGCTTACTAGTGGCTGTTTTTTTCTTCACTGTAGCCTTTTTCTTCGTAATCGTTTTTTTCTTCACAGCAGCCTTTTTCTTTGTAACCGTTTTTTTGTTTACCGTTCGTTTTTTACGACGCGGTTTGACGGGTTCGTCTATTTCGATATCAAACAGGTTGGAAAGATCCGCTGTTGCCAGTCGTCGTTGTCCTTTTCCTGCGGTTGCTGATGCGACATCCAGATCTGCGGTGATCAAGGCTTCCTGATCGACATTGCGCAGCAGAAAAATCAGTTCAGGCTGGTGATCCAGTCTGGCACCCACACCGTAAAGAACAGCGGCGATGTGTTTGCACATGTCGGCCCAGTCGGGGCAGTCGCAGTCGAGTTTTA
>CAYXVC010000160.1:0-4363 GCA_964468225.1 uncultured Gammaproteobacteria bacterium | reverse complement strand
GCTGTTCTTTCGAATACAATAATGCCAAAAAACACTATTGCGCCTGGCCTGAAAAGCTATCATTGAATGTAGATAGTCGTGGTGGACTGTTCAGCCAGAACTGGACCGTTTACGAAGAGAGCTGGATCGCATTACCCGGCAATAAAAAGCATTGGCCGCAAAATGTCACTGTGGATGAAAAGCCCATTATAGTCACTGATAAAAAGGGCGCGCCTTACATTCAGTTGAAAAAGGGAAGCTATCAAATTTCAGGCAGCTTTATCTGGAATAAATTACCCGAGTTTATTGATCTTCCTGAAACAACAGGCTTGGTCAATGTCGTCATTGATAAAAATCAGATTGATTTCCCCCATTTTGAAGCGAATGGTCGATTGTGGTTAAACGAATCTGCAACCCAAGCTTCGGCCGCTGACGAAGATCGGTTGCGAGTGGATGTTTTTCGCCGTGTTATTGATGATGTTCCGCTCAGAATTGTGACTCGTCTGGATCTGAATGTTGTTGGGCAAGCGCGTGAAATTGTATTGGGGCCTCTGTTTTCAGAGGATTATGTGCCTTTGTCAATTACAGGGCAGTTGCCTATGCGTCTGGAAGTCGATGGTCAATTGCGAATGCAGGTCAGGCCGGGGCGCTGGACTATTCAAGTAGAGGCGCGGAACAAAAAGCCCGTCGATTCTTTGGCATTGATTGCTTCTGATTTGCCGGATTCGGAAATTTGGGTATTTGATGCCAGACCCTCTCTGCGTCTGGTTGAAATAGAGGGCGTTGCTTCGGTTGACCCCAGACAAACACGTCTTCCGGCGGAATGGCAAAACCTGCCAACTTACCAAATATCAAAAACGGATACGCTGAAAATCATCACTAAACGCCGTGGTGATCCTGCTCCAGCGGCCAATGAGCTCTCGATGAATCGTCATCTTTGGCTTGATTTCAATGGCGACGGCTATACTTTTCAGGATCAAATCAATGGACAGATGCGTCAAGAGTGGCGCTTGAGCATGTCACCCGAAATGATGTTGGGGCGTGTCGAGGTCAATGGCGTTGACCAATTAGTGACGCGTCTGGAAAGTGGTTCAGAGCAGGGTATTGAAGTGAGGCAGGGTGAAATTTCAATACAGGCGGAAGGGCGCTATCAGGGAGATATTTCCAGTGTACCCGCCATCGGTTGGCTGGATAATTTCACACAAGTTCAGGCAACACTGCATTTGCCACCGGGCTGGCGACTGTTTGCAGCATCCGGGGCGGATTCCGTCGGGGGTGCCAGTTGGCTGGATCGCTGGAGTTTACTCGATATTTTTCTTGTGTTGATTGCTGCATTGGCTGTGTACCACTTGATGGGTAAAACATGGGGCGCGATTGCTTTGCTCTGCTTTGTTATTTCATGGCACGAGAGTGGCGCGCCTCAATACGTTTGGTTATTGGTGATCATCGCAATGGCTCTGATGCGCGTCGCACCGGAAGGAAAGTTGCGCAAGAGTATGGTGGTGATACGTTATTTGTGTTTGACCGGGCTTGCGGTGATTGCGATTCCCTATCTGATTGATACGATTCGCACAGCGATCTATCCACAGTTGGAAACTCCCAGTATCGTATCGAGCTATGTTTCCAGCAGTGAGGCTGTCAGGCAAGGCGCGATACCGGTCGACATGTCCATGTTGACGGAAAGTAAAATGGAAGTAAAAAGTAAAATGATGTACGGAGGTGAAAGTACAGAGCACGACTCATCATTATCGAAACCTTTTGTGAGTGATCGAATAGATCCTCATGCCAAAGTGCAAACAGGGCCTGGCTTGCCAGACTGGAGATGGTCATCGGTGCCCATCCTCTGGAATGGGCCCGTGCATGAAGGGCAGATGCTGGGTTTAACTCTGATCTCTCCAGCGTTGACGACTTTGATAAAACTGTTGAGTGTGATTCTGGTGCTTTTATTGGGATTGCGCTTAGCGGGTATCTCGTTAAAAGGGCGACGGGTGAGCATGGAAGTTGCCAAGTTTGGAATCATGGGCTTGTTTATTGGCAATGTTATGTTGTTTATGCCCAATGATGCTTCTGCAGATATTCCATCATCGAAACTGTTGAAAGAGTTACAGAGCCGTTTGTTGGCATCACCGGAATGCTTGCCTCAATGTGCGCAAATATCTCGCATGAAACTCGAAGTGCGGCCTGAATTGATTCGAATTTTATTGGAGGTTCATGCCAGTGAAGATGTCGCGGTGCCCATACCCGGAGAGATCAAAGGCTGGCTTGCGGAGCGTGTCACTTTAAATGGCCAAAAAAGCCAGACTGTTCGAGGCCCGAACAATGCGTTATGGGTTTATGTGCCCAAAGGTCAACACCAAATTCAGATTGCAGGCCCGATCAGATCCGTTCGAGCGTTGCAATTGCCGTTGCCCCTTCAGCCGAGACGGATTGATGTCGAGTCCAGAGGCTGGGTTGTCAGAGGTGTGCATGAAGATGGCAGTATCGAAAAAGCATTGCAGATCGAACGCAAAATGGCCAAGGGGGAGAAAACCAGAGTACTGGAACAAACGGTATTACCGCCCTTTGTGACAGTTACTCGTACGCTTCGTCTGGGTCTTGAATGGAACATCGAAACAGAGGTCAAACGTGTATCGTCACTGGGCAGTGCGATTGTTTTAGAGATTCCACTTGTCTCTGGTGAATCGGTGACGACGGATGGCGTTCGTGTCGCGAATGGTCAAGCAGTGATTCAATTTTCGCCTCAGCAACAAACGGTACGCTGGAATTCTGTATTGGAACCTTCAAACTCCATTGTGCTTCGAGCGACAAATACGCTGGACTGGATCGAACAATGGCGTCTGGATGTGAGCCCGATCTGGCACGCGACACTGAGTGGTATTCCCCAGATTCATCATCAAAGCCAACAAGGAACGTGGTTTCCGAAATGGCACCCATGGCCGGGTGAAGAGTTGACCATCAGTGTGTCAAAACCCATCGGTGTGGAAGGAAAAACCATCACGATTGATCATACTCAGCTGACAGTCAACCCCGGCCAGCGTGCGACTGATGTGATGCTGGAAATGCGCTTGCGCAGCAGTCAGGCGGATCAGCATGTTGTGAAGCTGCCTGAAAATGTCACCTTGGGTATCGTTGAGATCAATGGTGTTTCACAACCCGTGCGTCAGGAAGAGGGTGGTATTGTTCGTCTGCCGATTATACCCGGTGAACAACGCATCATATTGAACTGGCAAGCCGCCGATGGAATCAGCAGTTTCTTAACTTCTCCTCAAATGGATTTAGGAATAGAAAGTGTCAACGCCAATATCAATATTCAGATACCGAGCAGTCGCTGGACGCTATTTACATTTGGCCCCCAACTCGGCCCCGCAGTCCTATTTTGGGGCGTATTAATTGTTGTTGTGATTATCGCCATCGGTTTGGGCCGTACCCGACAGACTCCACTAAAAACGCACCAATGGTTGTTGCTGGGCATTGGTTTGTCACAAGCCAGCATTGCTATAGCGATGTTAGTCGTGGGCTGGTTGTTTGCGATGAGTCGCCGCCAAAGTCTGGCTGATACGGTAAAACCTCAAACATTTAATGCCATACAGGTCGGCCTTGGAATATTAACTGTGATTGCTTTGCTGGGCTTGATTGGAGCCGTGGGCACGGGTCTGTTGGGGCATCCTGATATGCAGATCAGCGGCAATGGCTCTAGTGCGTATTACCTGAAATGGTATGCAGACCATTCAAGTGAACTTCTGCCAGCAGCGACGGTGATATCAGCACCGATGTGGCTGTATCGAGTGCTGATGTTAGCCTGGAGCCTTTGGCTCGCCTTCGCTTTGCTGGGATGGCTTAAATGGTCATGGCAGTGTTTTACAACCAATGGACTTTGGCAGCATGTGCCGCTAAAAAGCAAGAATAAAAACAAGGGAAAGCGATCGGATAAAGATAAAAAAGCAAAAGATAAGGAAGAAGTTTTATTGGATTTCAAGGGTGATGAAAAGTGAGGGTATCATATTAAAGGGTAAAGTTAAGCCAGTCGTGACAAGTCTAAAATAAAAACGTCTATCTTGCCCACAAGTTCAGTGGGCATGGCTTCATCTATCTTTTTTCGTAGCTCCAAAGGGGTTTTAATTCCATGCTGCTTCCTGTCAGCTATTTTTTCGTCTGACCCAAACCATAAGACCAGATATATGCCTTGTTTTGCTGCATTCGGATGGTGTGAATAACGATCATAAAGCTGCTGTGAGGCTGCATTGTATAGCTCAGAATGCCACTGTCCTTTTACCTCAACAACCAACAAGCTTTGTCTTCCATCAATAGAGATTTCTGCTGTGAAATCACAACGTTTACTGTTTGCCATGTGACGTTCTATCTGAATGGATATATCTAATGGCTT
>CAYXVC010000159.1:0-4363 GCA_964468225.1 uncultured Gammaproteobacteria bacterium | reverse complement strand
CCTTTTGCAACCAAAAGCGTTTCGGTTGTATTGCATGTGCCATAACGTTGGGTTTTAGCATTAAACGCGACCGCAATCGCTTTTTCTATATCCGCTTTATCATCAATATAAGTATGACAAATACCATCCAGATGTTTAATCACAGGAACGGTGGCTTCCGCGCTGACTCGCTTGATCAGGCCAACCCCGCCCCGAGGAATAATCACATCAACGCTCTCTTTCATGCGAATCAACAAACCTACCGCTTCACGATCCACCGTATCAATCAGACAAACCGCATCACTGGGCAAACCTGCTTTTTCCAGCCCCTCTTTCACACACAAGGCAATCGCCTGATTCGAATGAAACGCTTCCGATCCACCACGCAGAATTGCTGCATTCCCTGATTTCAGACACAAGCCCGCAGCATCTGCCGTCACATTAGGGCGCGACTCATAAATGATACCGATCACGCCAATAGGAACACGCATATGCCCTACTTGAATGCCGGACGGACGATAGTTCAAGTCACTGATTCCGCCAATAGGATCAGGCAGTGCTGCAATCTGACGCAAACCGTCAGACATGGATTGGATGCGTGCGGTATTTAATTCCAGACGATCCAGCAAAGCAGCATCCAGACCATTCGCTTCGCCTGATTTCATATCTTTGGCATTGGCTTCAAGCAGCATGGTCTGTTTGGCATCAATCAAATCTGCAATCGCCATCAGCGCTGCGTTTTTAGTGCCGACATCTGCCCGAGCCATCTGACGTGCTGCACTACGTGCCCGCTTGCCCACAGCCATCATGTAATCATTTAAATTTGTCATTTTAACTTCTCGCTCAAAGCCGTTTTAACAGCCAATTGTAACAACTCTTCCCAAGCATTGCCGACAACCATGCCTTTAATCATACGATCCACGCGTCCCGCCTGACACAATAATTGCTGCCATACGTTTACATTATGCCGTACCAGTGCCTGTTTTATCAGGGGTTTTCGGCTATCCCAAACTCGGTGTTTTCTAAAAATCTGCTCCAGATTTTCACCCTTTTTCTGTGCCGCTGCCATGCGCGCCAATTCACGTATTTCACGCGTTAATGCCCACAGTGCCAACACGATCTCTACACCTTCAGCGCGTAAACCATTCACAATATGAGTGGTTCGACCCACGTCACCGCTCAAAGCAGCATCGACTAAACCGTAAATATCATAACGCGCACTATCAACTACAGAGTCACGCACGGCATCCGCATCAATTTTACCCGCACCATTTAACAGCCGTAACTTTTCGATCTCCTGAATACACGCAAGCAGATTACCTTCGACACGTTCCGCCAAAAGCGTCACCGCATCACGCGTGGGCTGTAACTCAACCGCCTTCATTCGTTGATTGATCCAGCCCGGCAATTGCTGTGGTTTAATCGGCCAGATTTGAACCGTCACACCGCGCTGATCCAACGCCTTAAACCACTTTGACTGCTGTGACCGTGCATCAATTTTGCCACTCACAATCAGTAAAATGCTGTCAGACTGATCATAATTCAGATATTCAACCAGTGCTTTTGACCCAGCATCTTGCGGCTTACCGCTCGGCAATCGCAACTCAATCAAACGCTTCTCTGCGAACAGTGACATACTTGCGCCCGCTTCACGCAACACATTCCAGTCAAACCCCGGCTCCACCGTAAAAACATTACGCTCATCAAAACCTTGCTTGCGCACAAAATTTCGAATCAGATCTCCAGCTTCGGTCACCAGCAATGTTTCATCGCCATGCACGAAATAAACAGGTGCAAGACGTTGTTTCAAGTTGGCTGCAAGTTGCTCGGGCCTGATTTTCACTTCAGCAAATGCCCTGGCAAATAGGTTTGCCAATCCACATGTCGATCACCAAACACCAAAAAATCCGGATTCAAGAGAGAGTCCTTTGTGTTGTAACGCAAAGGTTGCATCTGCAAATCTGTCACCAACCCGCCCGCTTCTTCGACAATGCACTGAGCGGCGGCCGTATCCCATTCGCCTGTGGGGCCAAAACGCGCATAAATATCCGCTTCACCTTCGGCCACCAGACACGATTTCAGTGAACTTCCCAATATCATCATCTGGTACGGTTGATCGAGATTTGAAAGGAATTGCTGAAAAGCCTCGCTTTTATATCCACGCTTTCCGGCAACGGTAATACAGCGGCCACTGAAAGAGCGGGTTTGAATGCGCCGTGTTTTGCTCTCATGGATATTCCACTTGAAAGCACCCTGACTTTTTGCTGCATAATAAAAAACTTGTGTGACAGGTACCCAAATCACTCCGAGAACCACTTCACCATTCTGAATCAATGCAATATTAACCGTGAATTCGCTGTTTCGTTTGACAAACTGGCGCGTACCATCCAAAGGGTCAACCAGCCAATAACAAGACCAGTGGCGGCGCTCCTCATAAGAAACCGTGTCGCCCTCTTCTGACAAAACAGGAGTACCGGGAGTCAGTTCGGAAAGGCCCGTGACAATGCAATGGTGCGCTGCAATATCGGCTTCCGTCACGGGAGTAGAGTCTGCTTTTTGTGAAACAGTGAAACCTTTATGGTAAATTTTCAGTATGGCATCGCCTGCTTCCTGAGCAATCTGCCGTACGGAAGGCAAAAGCTGCTGGAGATCGGCAATCTTCATTGGTTCAACAATCGCTCTCTCACCATAAACAGAGCCGCAATACTCCGCGCTTCAGTGCACTCTTCATGCTCCAACAGCTCGCCCAACTGATCCAGTTTCCACGGAATCACTTCGATCTCTTCAGGCTCATCCCCTTCACACTTTTGAATATAAAGATCTTCAGCCAACACAATATGCGTCATGTGATCCATATAGCCGGGAGAAACCGTCAATGAAGAGATCAAGGTCAGGTTTTTTGCACCATACCCCACCTCTTCCATCATCTCTCTATCAGCGGCAAGCAGTATATCTTCACCCGTCTCAATTTTACCTTTGGGCAGTGCCAGTTCGTAACGATGAACGCCTGCTGCGTATTCACGCGTGAGCAGCACCGTTTCAGCATCCAGTAACGGTACAATCAATACTGCACCGTTGCCGGAACTTCTCATACGTTCGTATGAAACCTCAACTCCATTAGAAAACTTCAAGTCCAGTTGCTCCACCCGAAAAATTCGGGTTTTTGCTATGACCTTTGCATTAAGAATTTGAGGTTTCTGCTGCATATTTTTTATGCTCGGCGGTAAATCTTGCCACCTTCGGCATTAAATTTATCCGCCATTTCTGACATTCCGATTTTAGTCGCATCAACCACATTAGTCTCTTTTTTCGCTGCAAAATCCCGCACCTCCTGACTGATTTTCATTGAGCAGAAACGTGGGCCACACATGGAGCAAAAATGAGCCACTTTGGCAGACTCTTTAGGTAAAGTCTTATCATGATATTCTCGTGCGCGAGCGGGATCCAGACCCAGATTAAACTGGTCTTCCCAACGAAATTCAAAACGTGCCTTGGAAAGTGCATTATCACGTATCTGCGCGCCAGGGTGGCCTTTCGCCAGATCTGCCGCATGTGCAGCAATTTTATAAGTGATGATTCCTTCACGCACATCCTCACGATCAGGCAAGCCTAAATGTTCTTTCGGGGTCACATAACAGAGCATCGCGCAACCATACCAACCAATCATCGCCGCACCGATACCGGATGTGATGTGGTCATAACCGGGCGCAATATCCGTCGTCAGTGGGCCTAAGGTATAAAAAGGCGCTTCACCACAATCTTCAAGCTGCTTCTCCATGTTCACTTTGATCATGTGCATTGGAACATGTCCGGGGCCTTCAATCATGGTTTGAATGTCATGTTTCCAGGCAATTTTTGTCAATTCGCCCAATGTTTCAAGTTCGGCAAACTGTGCTTCATCATTCGCATCAGCGATCGAACCCGGACGAAAACCATCCCCCAAAGAGAATGAAATATCATACGCCTTCATGATTTCACAAATGTCTTCGAAATGGGTATAGAGAAAGCTCTCTTTATGGTGAGAAAGGCACCATTTCGCCATGATCGCACCGCCACGAGAGACGATACCTGTGGTGCGCTTCGCCGTCAGCGGCACATGTGCCAAGCGCACACCGGCATGAATGGTGAAATAATCCACACCTTGCTCGGCTTGCTCAATCAACGTATCGCGGAATATTTCCCATGTCAGGTTTTCAGCAATACCATCCACTTTTTCTAATGCCTGATAGATCGGCACTGTTCCAATCGGTGCAGGGCTATTGCGAATAATCCACTCACGCGTCTCATGAATATGCTTTCCGGTAGAGAGATCCATCACGGTATCTCCACCCCAACGCAAGCCCCAGACCATTTTATCAACCTCTTCTTCAACAGAAGAACCCAG
>CAYXVC010000158.1:0-4401 GCA_964468225.1 uncultured Gammaproteobacteria bacterium | reverse complement strand
TGGCTCTATATGCATAGCATCACTTTTCCAGGTTGTCGCTCAATGATGACCCGCCCTGCCTCAGTGCGATATGTTAAATAGCAAAGTTGGCGAGGGTTGGATAATACTTGCTGATTGAAAATCGCATAGTTTTCACCATCACATCGTGCAGATTGGCTTTTTAGGCCTGGATGGCCGTCTTGGTGAATGCGTGTACCTATTAAATGTGTCAGGTAATAACTATCAGGATCAATCAATTCCGGAAATTCTTTGATCTTTGGGATAAAATTCAACAAGGCTGCATCACACCTAACGAGATAAGATTTTCGCTCGCTCACAATACCTTCGATATTTTGCCAGCCCGCATCTTTTAATAGCCCATCACGCCAGTGATGAACAGTTTCATAGATCGTTGTTTCCAGAGAATCGGAACCGTACCACACACCAAAGCTACCATCTGAAAAGCGTGTTTTTGACCAATGGGTGAAGGGGTATCCGATCGCTTCGTTGTAAGCTACTTCTTCAAAAGGGCGATCAATGATCGGTTGGCTGGAGGTATAGGTGTGGGGTTTAGTGGCTATTTCAAGATCTGTCGCCGCTTGCCAACCTTCATGTGAGTTTGTTAAATCATCATATAAATCCTGTGATTCACGCAATGACACAACATTTCGGTGAGTATCACCATGAAAGTCAGAAATAATCAGCCCATTAAACAATGAGTGCATCATTAGCCTCTGGCTTTGTCGAGATAACCTCGAACCATCAATAAACCTGAAAAGCCCCACTTATTGATCACTTTTGTCGGTGTCATACCATCAAATGCTTTGTTGCTTTGAGTCATCCAGGCATAGGCCAGCTCCCTATTATGTGGAAACAGCAATCTTAGAGATTTATGGATACTTAATAAAATGCCGACACGATCCATCAGATCACGGTTTGAAGCCAGTGGCTCACCTTTACGATAGCGGGTAAGGGCGCTACGATTTGTAGTTGATAAGCCCAAAAGTGCCAGTTGATTTTCAGTAGAGAGCTGCCAATGAGAAAACAGATTCATCATCATTTTTGCCAATTCTGACCGGTCGGATTTGCGCTCATCAAAGTGCTGTATCGCTAACATTAAGTCACCCCAACAATTAAAGTGATGCAATTATAACAGTTAATGTTGCAAATGAAACGTTTTTAGATTGTATCAGCATACCTGCTTTATGTGGGTTGTTCGGTACGCGCCTTGGCTGACATGAGTACCTGACGCAATTCACCTTCCATTGACTCCAACTCTGTACTGGCTTTGGCGCGCGCTGCTTTGCCTTCTTCCGCAATTCTCAAACTGTCATTAATTGTTCCAATTAATGCCTGATTTGCTTTTTTCACAGATTCGATATCAAATACGCCGCGCTCCATCTGTTTGCGTACTTCAATATTAGCAGTACGTAAATTCTCGGCATTATTTTCAAGCAGTTCATTGGTCAGATCGGTAGCACTTTTTACGGTTTTTGCAGCATCGCTCATGCGAAAGATGGTGACGGCTTGTGCCAACTGGTTTTTCCAGAGTGGCACGGTATTAATCAGTGTTGAATTTATTTTGTTGATCAACATTTTGTCATTTTCCTGCACCATACGGATACTGGGCAGGCTCTGCATCGCGACCTGACGCGTCAGGCGCAGGTCATGAATGCGGCGTTCCAGATCATCCCTAGCGCTGTGCAGGTCACGCAGACTTTGTGCTGCGAGCAGGTCTTCCTGATTAGCTTCGGCTTTTTGGGTAAGTGCGGGCACCTCTTCTTCATTGATCAGACGCAGCTTTTCATCACCCGCAGTAATATAGAGTTCCAGATTGTGAAAATAGTCCAGATTGGCATCGTAAAGTTTATCTAATGAAATAATATCCGTGAGAATTTGGGTTTTGTGCTCTTCCAGCTGATCGCTGATGTGATTAATCTGTTTTCCCA
This sequence comes from uncultured Gammaproteobacteria bacterium, assembly GCA_964468225.1. Classification (GTDB taxonomy): domain Bacteria; phylum Pseudomonadota; class Gammaproteobacteria; order JAADGQ01; family JAADGQ01; genus S141-38. Next base: position 2,473 of record CAYXVC010000158.1, on the reverse strand, counting down.
CCTCTTCGTATTGGTTTAGAAATTTCACAATCGGTTTTGCTTTGCCAAACAGCTTCGCAAAAAAACCCAGTTTTTTGTTGGGGTTAAGATGATCAATGTCAAAGCCTTTAATCGCGGTGATCATACTGTTTAATGAGTCACCTGCTTTTCCTAAATCTTTGTTGCGTACGCCTTTGAGCATATTTTCTGAAATAGTGCTCATCTCTTCCTGAGCGCTGCTGCCAAAAAACATAATGGTAGAGTGGTCATTGGTATCGATTTCAGCAACTAAAGTATGAAGCTTGGGTTGATCTTCGACGGTGGCTTGCTGATAGGTTGCAATCTCTTTGGGCGGCATTTTTGAAAGCACCGATTCAGTGCCAGGAATTGGAGCAGATTCCGCTGTGGTTGTGTTATTTTTTTGCATCACTTTTCCTCAAAGATCAAACTTGTTTTAGCTGTGCTTTTAATACTTCAATTTTTACATCAAGATCAAACTGGTCATTTTTTAATAACTTGCTGTGCTGTTCATCAAAGGTTTTTTCAATGGATTCCAGAACATTGAAAAAATTTGCATCTAAAGCCTCGGTAGTGGCCTCTTTTTTATGCGTTTTGGCATAACTTTCTGTCACCCGCTGCGTTCCATCGAGATACACTTTTAAAAATTTTCGGGAACGGGACAGGTCGCCAGGGTCATCGGCAATGGCTGCCAGCACATTGCGTGCTTTATGGATAATGCGGCCGAGGCGCTGGTCAAACTCGATATTTCCAATACTTTTTTGTGCGGTTTCAATGGCGCTGATTTTTATCTCTGCGGCTTCCAACGCTTCAAAAAGCACTTCTTGATTGCTTTCAAACCAACGATCACCCACTTTGTTTCTACGCGGATCGAGTCCGTAGTAAAAATAAAAACCCAAAAGTGCGGTAGAACCTATCAGTATACTGCTGAGCAGGCCGTAATCAGCGAGTAAAAAAGCGGTGGCACCGGTAGTGATGGAGAGCAATGATGCGGCGACTGTTTTAAAGGGTAAGCGAGGTGCGCGGGCAAGGTGCTTTTTTTTGTATTGGTTTTCTTGTTTGAAACCGCGCCGGGCAATGACTGCCGATAGTATAAACCCACTAAATGAAGCGGCGGCCAGCAGCGTGTTCAAAAAATCCCCTTTGACCAACGCAATAATAGCTGCAATAAAAACAGGTGCAGGCATGAGGTATAACCAGAGCCCTTTAAGGCCAGCGGTCACTTTATTGGTGTTTGACGCGTTTAGAATAGTGCGCATGGTTTTAAATATAAAAAGGAACTTGAATAGCGACCAACCCGACCGTGGCCGATAACAGAATAAAACCAATCACTTTTTTTAATACCGGTGGCATAATTCACCTATGTTGAATACCCATAAGGTTATATAAAACTTATTTTCAGTATTTATCAAGTATTGTAATGTTTGCAAAAATAATAAAGCCTCATTTCCCCATGATTTGATATAATGCGCGATCTTTGCAAGGTACATGACTGTAAGTTCCCGCATGATACCTTACTTTTGACCGCTATTTTTTATTACCTAAGTTTTTTTGAGTACCTAAATTTTATGACATTTTCTTCCCTTGGTTTATCCGATGCTCTTTTGCGTGCCGTTAGCGAGCAGGGTTATGACACCCCTTCACCTGTACAAAAAGAGGCAATCCCTGCGATACTTGCAGGTCGTGATGTGATGGCAGCAGCTCAGACTGGAACGGGTAAAACCGCTGGTTTTACTTTGCCATTATTGCAACAGTTGTCAGGGGGCGAGAAAGCAAAATCCAATTGTGTTAGAGCATTAATATTGACCCCGACACGCGAGTTAGCCGCACAAGTCAGCGAAAGTGTCGCGACTTATAGCAAACATCTTTCGTTGACATCGATGGTGGTATTCGGCGGTGTAAAAATTAATCCGCAAATGCAAAAATTGAGAGGTGGGGTGGATGTATTGGTGGCAACGCCTGGACGTTTACTTGATCTTTTTAATCAGAATGCGGTTAAGTTTTCCCAAGTAGAGATCTTGGTGCTGGATGAAGCGGATCGTATGCTGGATATGGGTTTTATCCGTGATATCCGCAAAATTCTTGCTGCACTACCAAAACATCGCCAGAACTTGCTTTTTTCTGCCACGTTCTCTAATGAAATTCGTCGTCTGTCGGGTGGAATTTTACATGACCCGATTCAGATCGAAGTGAGCCCACGCAATGCGGCAGCGAAGAGCGTTAAACAAATGGTTTTTGAAGTGGACAAAACCAGCAAGTCTGCTCTGCTGAGCTTTCTTATAAGCGATAATAATTGGCAACAAGTTTTGGTATTTACCCGCACCAAGCATGGTGCGAATCGTCTGACTCAAAAACTCGAACGAGATGGTATCAAAGCGGCGGCGATACATGGTAACAAAAGCCAGGGCGCACGAACCAAAGCTTTGGCGCAGTTTAAGGCTGGAGCCGTTCGTGTATTGGTGGCAACTGATATTGC
>CAYXVC010000157.1:0-4403 GCA_964468225.1 uncultured Gammaproteobacteria bacterium | reverse complement strand
TGTCTTGTTGTTGACATCGTTTTCAGGATTGAACTCACTGATTTCCAGTGCACAGATTTTGGGGTTGTTACGAATTTTCGAAAGTGCATTTATCAACGTTTCAGCAGTTATTCCATCTTTAGCTGGGGTTTCCACTCCGGGTGCATCTTTTGGATCGACAACATCTAGATCAATACTAATACCGATAGATTGGCAGGTTTGGCTTAATTGATTAACAGTAGATAATAAAATTTGACTTAAGTTGGACAATTGATCGGAAAATGTAATGCTTACATCGTGCTGTTTGAGTAGTTGATATTCTTCTTCCTCATAGCTCCGAACACCTATTATTTTAAGGTTTTCTGCATCAATATAGTTGTTTGAAGGGTATAAACGGGCCAGTTGTTTATCAGCAAAGCCAAGTAATGCTGCAACAGGCATGCCATGAACATTACCGGATGGGGAGGTTGAAAAAGTATGTGCATCCAAATGTGCATCAAGCCAGATCAAGCCTAATTTATTTGCAGGACCCAGCGCATTTAATACTCCGCTCCAAGTGCCTAGAGCACAGGAGTGATCGCCACCAATGACTAAAAAAGGTTGCTTCGCAGCAAAGCACATTTGACTGTAGTGACTGATTTCCTGATTCAGTCTGGCCAGTTGTTCTTTATTTGAACCCTTATTATCGGGGTGTAGCATATGCCACTGTAGTTGGCTGTTGTTATTTTTAGACTGTGCATATTCATTACGCAACATTTCAGCAGCGTAACCACATTGTCGTTCCGGGCCGCCCAGACATGACGAAATTCCAATAGCTTGAATAACCTTGTTTTCCATATAAGCTAATTTAGGTAAAAATTCTGTTATACGTTAGTTTTACTTGGAATTTGCTAACAATATAGCCTGGAATAGTGATAAAAAGTAAATTTGTTTCACCATCAAAAATAAGACAATATTTATTGACTTTTCACTAAATATTTTCCAGGTTTTAATGATAAATGTTCCCATGAGGCGACAAAAATCATGGTTAACATCACCGCTACTTCCAGTATTAAAGGTGAAAGCAGGGGAACAGTAAAAATCAACAATGCGATAATTAATAAACCCAACATATGAGATAGAGGCGGGCGTCCCCAGGTTACACTTTTAAACCATATGTTACCTAACAGGAATAAGGCCGGTGCAGCCAAAATGGCAATTGCGGTTTTATAGTTAATATCACCAAGTGGATGGATCAATATGAATTCTGTTGCCACTGCATCAAGCAGGATGCCGGAAATAATAGGCACATGTGCATAAGTAAATGCCATACGCCCGATTCGTCCTGGATCATCCGAGTCTTCAATTTTTTTTGACCCACATTCATGGCCAATATGAAAGTAAATCCACCACATCGTTACCGTTATGATAAATGCACAGGTAAAGGCTGTTGCTGTCGTTAACGTTAAGGGTAATTCAGAAAAGGTACGGCCACTGACCAGAATGGTTTCACCCAGGCAGATGATAACAAATAAGCCGGTACGCTCAGCTAAATGAGCGCCTGATATGCTCCAGTCTAGTGAAGACGAATGGCCAAGCCCTGGTACCCAAAAATAGGCTATTGGACCTAAGTATTCAATACCCAGCGCGATCAACCAAAATATATAGCGAGTTTCTTGATGGGCAAAGCCACCGGCAATCCAGAAAATGGCAGCAAATGCCAGCCAGATAGTGAGGCGTAAAAATCCTTGATAAAGGATTTGGTTATGTTCTCGCAATGCCCAGGTCGCAAAACAGGAACGTCCTACCTGTATAAAAACCACGGCTGAAGCAAAATACAAGCCTTTTTCAGCAAATGCTTCTGGTATAAACGTGGCTAAAAATAAACAGGCCAGCATCAGTATGCATAACAGAACACGGATAGTATATTTTTCTGGGTCAAAAAAGTTAGTGAACCAGGTGGTGAATATCCAGATCCACCATACACAAAGGATCAATATACCGGTTTCCAATATACCTATAGGAGTGAAATTGTTGGCGAGAGTATGCGAAAGCTGGATAATCGAAAATACAAAAATCAGGTCAAAGAATAATTCAACAAAGGCCACTTTACTGTCATTTTCTGTACCTCGTTCGCGTTGTAAATTTGTTTGTAGTTTAAACATCGTATCTTTGCTTAACTATTATCTATCAAATTAATCGAAAATTTATCAACGAGGGTTTTTACGCCCCTGATTTCACTTTGATTTGAAATGTTTTTTTAGATTGCTAAGTGTTATAAAGGCAGCATTGATTACTCCTTGATCAGCTAGTATGGCTGGAAATGCTCTGGCAGGATCGCCAAGCATTTGATAGGTAATATGAATAGAAGAGGCTTTGTTTAGTGTGAACTGCCAATATCCATCTGAGTAACGCATTTGTACCGTATTTTTTTCTTCAGGTAATTGTGCCAATATATTTTTGGGTAATTGCTCTCGTTCGATGTTTTTTAACTGTAGGGTAAAGATGTTTTGCTGTTGATCAAAATGTGTCTTGGATTGCATTACGGTATAGCGGTCACTAAAAGGCCACGGTAAGTCACTAAGTTTATAAATATAGCCATCGCTTAGATTTAATCTTTTTATACATCGATGTTGCCAGTCCGGGCAACGGCTTGCATTGTTAATAAATGTTAGCAGATCATTCAAGCTAGTCTCTATATCCAATACCCCTCTAAACTCTTTATAATCTGAATTTGCAAGGATGCGTGTATACACTTTTATACCATTTTCATCCTTGACTAATTGCCAGTTTTTAGTATTTTCCTGAGCGTATAGTTGATTTGTCGAAGCAGAAAATATAAGCAATAAAAGTAGCGTTGGTTTTAAACAGAACATAGACTTGAAAGAACTGAAGTTTCCCATTTTTTAAAGACAAAGTACATTAGTAAAGTCTAATTATCGAAAAATATTAGCATTATCTAATGCTTTGCTTCTGATACTCAAGTTCCTCTTTAATAACAATAGGTTATTGATGAATGAGGCCATGTTTTACTGTATAATACATTGTTCTAACCAATTGATTATACAAACAAAACGACCTCATTCATGTTCATTTTACGCGATATTCTACCCCCTCTCCAAGCCCATTTTTCCGAGACCAATCTGGGGCGTGAGCGAGCTTCACTTTTTGTTTACACCCTCCTTTCGATCATCGTCCCTTTCACGTCATCTATGACATCCAATTTATGGCGTTGTCTTGAGGTGTTGTTTGGTATTGAGATCAAAAAGAAACGTTTTTACACTTTCATGGCTTCACCAAGCTTACCATGGAACGATCTGTGGCAAACAGTTTGGGGATTAATACCTTCACCCGAAACAGAAGGACGTTTGTTGATTGCATTGGATGATTTCATCAACCCCAAAGTAGGGCGTAAAATATTTGGCTGTGAAGCCATTTTTGATCATGCAGCGAAAGCTAACCAAAGTCAGTATCCTTGGGCACAAAATGTGGTGTCAGTAGGTTTGCTGAAACAAATCAAAGGTCGCTGGTCCTGTTTGTTTTTAGATTTTCGGTTTTATCTGCCGAAGAAAACCATTCAGGCCGAAAAGGAGACGGTCAAAATAAGGGGAACCGTGATTCCTTTCCAGACCAAAATAGCACAGGCTGCACAGATGATGATTGAGATTGCAGACTACTTTCCCACATCGCCATTGTTGGCTGTTACAGATAGTTGGTTTGGCAACCAAGGCTTGTGGAAACCAGTGCGCAAAGCAATTGGTGATCGTTTTCACATCCTATCTCGATTGAGATGTAATAATACATTGTATGATCAACCCGAGAAAAAACAACCTCGACAACGCGGTAGACAGAGAAAATACGGAAAACGTTTGGGGTCGGTGACTGAGGTCTCTGGGTCGGTTAAGCAATGTGCAAAAACTTATACCGTTAATCTTTACAGCAAACAACGACAAGTCTTGGCCTATGATCGCATCGTCATGCTGAAAACACTAAAATGTCCCGTCCGAGTGGTTTGGGTTTTTCGTAAAACTCAATGGGTTGCCCTGTTTACTACTGATTTGGATTTATCCATCACGCAAATCATTGAGTATTATGGTGCACGATGGAAAATAGAATCTGCCTTCAAAGAACTCAAGCAGGATATTGGAAGCCGAACAAGTCAGTGCCGAAACGCACAAGCCGTGACCAATCATCTGAACTTTTGTATGATGGCAACAACCATCACCTGGATTTATGCTGAGCGTTTAAAGGTCAATCCCGAACGTCGCCATAAGGTGAAAGGCCGAACCAGCTTTGCTTTCTCAGATGTTCGCCGACTTATTGCCGAAGCCGCATTGGTCGCAGATTTTGATAGGGTTTGCCCCAAACCAAGCAATTCCCCTGTTAATTCTTTGGTGACCGTGTTCCTGCGCATGGTGGCTTGATTAGTTTTAGGAAACTTCAGT
>CAYXVC010000156.1:0-4405 GCA_964468225.1 uncultured Gammaproteobacteria bacterium | reverse complement strand
TTGATATTGGTTTGGTTGAAAAACTTGAAATGGGTATTCCTGTGAATTGGCAAGATATTCAGAAAAACTCCGTTCAACTATGGATGGCTAAGATTGACAGGCTAGAGCTACAAAAAATAAAAGGGTGTAAACAAGATGGTATCTATTCATGGGTTGATACTTATGAATATGATTCCGATTTTCTGGGTATTATGGCTGGTATTTTACAGCCAGAAACCTTCTTTAAAGAAACAGGCGGGGTGCTTTAATGGTTGGCATGAAAAAACTCATCCGCAACTCCACCACTGAATTTCTGATCTTTACCTCTCAAACAGGTGAAGAGAGCATTGAGGTTCGGGTTGAAGGGGAAACTGTCTGGTTAACTCAAAAACTGATTGCCGAGCTGTTTGGCAAAGGTCGCAGCACTATTTCTGAGCATCTGAGCAACATTTTTTCTGAAGCTGAATTGCTTGAGAATTCAGTGTGTCGGGAATTCCGACACACTGGTGGCGATGGTAAAAGCTACCAAACCAAGTTTTATAACCTGGATGCCATTATCTCCGTTGGTTATCGGGTCAATTCCAAACGTGCCACTCAGTTTCGCCAGTGGGCAACGCAGGTACTGAGTGAGTTTGCCATCAAAGGTTTTGTGTTGGATCACAAGCGCTTGGAGAATGGCACTTTTCTGGGTGAGGACTATTTTGAAAGCTTGCTGGCTGAGATTCGCGAGATTCGGTTAAGCGAACGGCGTTTTTATCAGAAAATCACCGATATTTATGTCACCAGTCTGGACTACAACAAAGATGCAGAGGCGACCCAGGATTTTTTTGCCAAGGTTCAGAACAAGCTCCACTTTGGTATTCATGGCCATACGGCGGCTGAGTTGATTATGCAGCGTGCGGATGGTGACAAAACGCGCATGGGGCTGACATCGTGGAGCAATGCACCCGATGGAAAGATTATTAAAACCGATGTGAGTGTGGCCAAAAACTATCTGAATAAAGATGAATTGGAGTCGTTGGGCAGAATCGTCAGTGCCTATCTTGATCTGGCAGAGGATCGAGCCAAACGAAAAATCCCTATGACCATGGAGGATTGGGGCAAGCGGCTTGATCTGTTCCTGGAGTTTGATGAGCGTGAAATATTGCAAGATGCAGGAAAAGTGACCGCCCAAATAGCCAAAGCGTTTGCTGAAAGTGAGTTTGAGAAATATCGTATTATCCAAGATCGACTGTTTAAATCCGATTTTGACAAGCTGCTGGAGCAGCAACAGAAAGAACCTCATAAATGAGTGATGATTCACCAACCATTATGCTCTCTGCTTTGCAGCATTACGCCTACTGTGCACGTCAGTTTGCGGCTGATACACGTAGAGCAGGCCTGGGCAGAAAATCGTTTTACCGCCGAGGGTAATATTCTGCATGAACGGGTTGATTCCGGCGCTGCCGAGCAACGCAAAGGCAGGCGCTATGAGCGGGGCGTGATGTTGAAGTCACAACATTACCAGCTCACGGGGAAGATGGATTTGCTGGAGATTGAGCAGGGCGACCCAGCAAAATATCTGCCGGTGGAGTATAAGCGCGGCAAACCAAAAATTGAGGATTGGGATCGCATACAGGTGTGTGCGCAGGCGTTATGCATTGAAGAGATGCGTGATACCCAGGTTAGTGAAGGGGCCATTTGGTATTGGGAGGTTCGGCGGCGAGAGATTATCCAGATTGATGATGCACTGAGGGCTACGACCGTTGCTGCAATTAAGGGGGCACATGCGATTTTGGACTCTGGAAAAACGCCGCCGCCAACGGATAAGGTTAAACGCTGTCGTGCCTGTTCGTTGATTGATTTATGTGAACCGAGCATGTTCCGGCGTGACCATTCGGGTGTTTATATTGAAGGAATTTTTTCTGAACTGACAAGGAGTGAGTCGAATGGAAACTGATATGACATTTTTTGAGAATTACCAGATACGGCGTGTTTATGACGAGGAGACGGAAGTCTGGTGGTTTTCGGTGATCGATATTGTGCAGGTGCTCACCCAGCAGTCTGATTATCAAACAGCACGAAAATACTGGAACAAGCTGAAACAGTGCCTTGGCAACGAGGGGAGCCAACTGGTGACAAATTGTCACCAGTTGAAAATGGCCGCTACTGATGGAAAACAACGACTTACAGATGTCGCCAATGCTGAAACTCTGCTGCGCTTGGTGCAGTCTGTGCCCAGCCCCAAAGCTGAGCCGATCAAGCTCTGGCTGGCGAAAGTAGGCTATGAGCGCATGCAGGAGATTGCTGACCCGGCACAATCCCTGAATCGCGCCAGAGAGACCTGGCAAAAACACGGTCGTAGCGAAAAGTGGATTCAGCAGCGCATGACCGGGCAGGAGACCCGCAACAAACTCACTGATTACTGGAGTAATCACGAAATTAAGAAGGGCGAAGAGTACGCTATTCTGACAAATATCATTCACCAGGAGTGGGCAGATGTCAGCGTAAAAGAGCACAAGAGTCTAAAGGGGTTAAAAAGTCAGAATTTACGGGATCATATGAGCGAGGCAGAGTTAATATTTACGGCACTGGCTGAGCTATCGACCCGGCAGATTGCTGAGAGTGAAGAGGCAACGGGTATGGATGAAAATAGATCAGCGGCAAAAACAGGCGGCGGTATCGCCAAAAAGGCCCGCAAGGATCTGGAGGAGAAGACAGCAAAAAAAGTGATCAGCTCCGATAACTACCTGCCTCAGACAAAGCGAGCAATCCACAAAAACAATATCGATAAAAAATAGTGAAAAAACTACTCAATACTCTCTATATCACCCGCCAAAAGAGCTACCTGCACAAAGAGCGTGAAACTATCGTGGTCAAACTGGGGGGTGAAAAGCTAGGACAGTTCCCCGCCATCAGTATCAGCAATATTCTCTGCTTTGGCCAGGTCTCTGTATCACCCTTTCTGATGGGTTATTGCGGTGAGCAAGGTATCGGGCTGTCATTTTATTCAGAATATGGAAAGTTTCTTGCCCGAATCGAAGGAAAACAGACCGGCAATGTACTACTACGCCGCAGCCAATACCGTTGGGCAGACAGTGAAGAGCGTTCACTCTCAATTGCTCGGCTGATGGTTGCCGCCAAGATCGCCAATGGCCGAGCGATATTGATGCGAGAGCTACGCAACCACGGAGATAACAATCTATTGAGTCAAACCATTGCCAAACTGGCTACCAGTCTGCGACGGGCACAACACGCTCAATCGGTCAGTGAAGCGATGGGCATTGAGGGAGATGCCGCCAGCAGCTACTTTGGTATCTTCAATGAACTATTACGCGGCAATGAATTCCGCTTTAAGGGGAGAATGCGCCGTCCACCCACAGACCCGATCAATGCCCTCCTCTCCTATATTTATACCCTGATCACCCACGAATGCGCTTCCGCACTGCAAGGTGTTGGGCTTGATCCCTACGTTGGCTTTTTACATCAAGACCGGCCAGGGCGAGTGAGCCTGGCACTGGATCTATTAGAAGAGTTTCGTGCTCCTTGGGGGGACCGTTTTGTACTTACTCTGATCAATCGTAAACAGGTTCAGTCCAATGACTTTATAACCGAGGCCAGTGGTGCAGTTCGCTTGACGGATGATGCTCGCAAAACAGTACTAACAGCCTGGCAAGAACGCAAACAGGTTGAGACACTCCACCCCTACCTTAGAGAAAAGGTTTCTATCGGACAACTACCACACTGTCAATCGATGCTGCTTGCCCGTCATATTCGTGGCGACACTGAATATTACCCGCCCTATCTGGTGAAATAAAATGCTGGTGCTGATTACCTACGATGTCAATGTAGTATCTGAAGGTGGACAGAAACGCCTGCGCAACATTGCAAAAACATGCCTGGATTACGGTATGCGTGTACAAAACTCTGTATTTGAATGTGAAGTAACCCCAGCTCAATTTGTCGTATTGAAGAGTGAATTAATGGAAATTTTCGATGCAGAAAAAGACAGCCTTAGATTCTATATGCTAGGTAAAAAAGGCCGCCAAAGAGTTGAGCATATTGGAGCCAAGGCCGTTGCAGACCCTATCAAAGATGCTCTGATTTTATAATCGCTAACCTCACGCTCTCATAATTTCCTAGGCGGTTAGCGACAAGGTAACTGACTGTTTTACTGAATAAAAACAACAAATTTTTTTTCTAATCTTCAATAATCGACAAAAGCTGCATAGGTTAGCGGAAAAATGGTTTTTGGATTATTCACTTCAGTTAGTTAGACTAGAACGGTCGCGTCCTCACGGGCGCGTGGATTGAAACAACATACGTTAATGAGCTGTTGGGCGAGGATGACGTCGCGTCCTCGCGGGCGCGTGGATTGAAACCATCAACTTGCTGCCGTTATCTTGAGGTCAAGGTGTCGCGTCCTCACGGGCGCGTGGATTGAAAC
>CAYXVC010000155.1:0-4472 GCA_964468225.1 uncultured Gammaproteobacteria bacterium | reverse complement strand
AATAAAGAGCATGGGCGTTATGTGCCGATCGTTGTGAAAATTGCACCCGATATGAGTGAAGATGAAATTGAAGCTGTTGCCAAAGCATTGCTCTCTTATGAGATGGACGGTGTGATTGCGACCAACACCACTCTCTCACGGTCTGGTGTTGAAAACCTGGTTCATGGGAATGAACAAGGCGGCTTAAGTGGCGCACCTCTGACAAAAAAATCTACCGAAACAGTAAAACAACTCTATGCGTGTATGGGTGATAAATTACCGATCATCGCAGCCGGTGGAATCATGAACGCTGCCGATGCCCAAGCCAAACTGGATGCAGGTGCCAAATTAGTACAAATATATTCAGGCCTTATTTACAAAGGCCCTGAATTGGTCAAAGAAATCAGTGAAGGCTTGCGGTAATTATTTAGAAATTTTCAATACTAAACCCTGCGCCCTTTATTAATGCCTGAACTGCATCAGAAGATTCAGGGTGTGTTGCACTCAAGTGAACCGTTAATATTTTATCCGGATTTTTTGTATCCACTTCCCAGTTTTCAATAAAATCAGCATCATTTAATCGTGGTGTGACTTTTGCCACACAGCTGCCACAATTAAGGCTTGTTTTAAATTTTAATGTTGTTGCTTCCATTTTTATGACCTTTATGAGTATATTTCTAATTGATTGATTGCCATTTCAGTCGAAGACTATTGGATACCACTGAAACAGAGCTGAATGCCATCGCTGCGGCGGCAAGCATTGGGTTGAGCATAAAGCCATTAAACGCATAAAGTACACCCGCCGCAAGAGGAATACCAATCAAGTTATAGATAAATGCCCAGAATAAATTCTGTTTGACTGTCCGTACCGTCTGTTTTGAAAGGCGCAAAGCTTTTGGAATCAAATTCAGATCAGAAGTGATCAATGCTATTTTTGCAACATCAATCGCAATATCAGAACCTTTTCCCATCGCAATACTAATATCTGCTTGTGCTAATGCATGGGAGTCATTAATTCCATCGCCCACCATTCCCACAACCCAACCTTTTTTCTGCAAATCAGTAACAAATTGCGCCTTTTCATCGGGCATTACATTTGCTTTGTAATGAGGAATGCCTACTTGATCGGCCACTACCCTGGCCGTCTGTTCGTTATCACCTGTCAACATATAAACATCAATACCCTGTGCCTTTAAGGTATGTATGGCCTGTTTTGAGGACTCCTTTATTTTATCTGTAATCGCAAAGAGTGCTAAAACTTGTTGGTGGTCTGCAAAGTAAATCACGGTTTTTGCATCGTCTTGCAGTGCATTGACCCTGGCCTTTAAATCTTCGCTCAGTGATGCATGTTGCTCTTCTATTAAAGCAGCGTTACCCACAAAATAGTTCACCCCTTTTATTTCAGCAGAAACACCTCGTCCGGTGATGCTTTCAAAACCATCAATTTCCAGTGCTTCAATTTTTTCACTACCTAACTGGTGGATCACTGCACTTGCAAGGGGGTGTTCGGAGTGTTTTTCTATGGAATATAAAATCCGCTTTAGAGTCTCTTGCCTTTGGTTCTCCAGCCATATCGAATCCGTCACAACGGGCTTTCCCTCTGTGATTGTTCCTGTTTTATCGAGAACAATCGCATTGATTTTATGGGCGAGTTCAAGGCTTTCAGCATCTTTGATCAAAATATTATTTTCAGCGCCTCGGCCGACCCCGACCATAATAGCCGTCGGTGTTGCCAACCCTAATGCACAGGGGCAAGCGATAATCAAAACAGTAATCGAAGCCAACATGGCCATCGTTCCCGCGTGCTCGCCGCCAAAAATCATCCAGATAATAGAGGTCAAAACAGCAATTCCAATCACGACGGGTACAAAAATTCCGGCAATCTTATCGACAAGTTTTTGTACCGGCGCTTTACTGCCTTGTGCTTCCTGCACCATTTTTATGATCTGCGACAATATGGTCTCGCCACCCACTTTTTCAGCAATGAAGCGAAAACTGCCTTTTTGATTAATCGTCCCGGCAAATACCGCGTGCCCTGCTACGGCTTCGACCGGCACAGGCTCGCCGCTGATCATGCTTTCATCTATAAAAGAGGAACCATCCTGAAGGGCTCCATCCACCGGTATTTTTTCACCGGGCTTCACCAGCAACAGATCACCTTTCATGACATTTTTAATAGGAATCTGTTGCTCTGAGCCATCCTGCGCCACTTTTATGACCGTTTTTGGCTGCATACCGATCAGTTTTTTAATCGCCGACGAGGTGTTCAACTTCGCTTTTTCTTCTAAAAACTTACCCAAAAGAATAAACGTAATAATCGCCGTTGCCGCCTCATAATAGACATGTGCCTCTAATCCTCTATGAGCCCAATATTCAGGAAACAGGGTATTAAACAAGCTAAACAAAAAAGCGATGCCCGTACTCAATGAAACCAGCGTATCCATATTGGTTTTGTGAATTTTTATCTGTTGATAAGCACTGATAAAAAAACGTTGCCCGTAGATAAATATCACAGGAATCGACAAGCCCAGCATGATCCAGTTGGCATAAGGCATGTTCATATAAAACATGGCAATGATCATAATGGGAATCGTAAAAATAGCCGATTGAATGACATGGCTTTTAAGTTCACGCAGCTCAATTATTTTTTTCTGCTCAAGCTTTTGACGAACTTCGTCTTGATCCTCTTCAATCATCAAATCAAAACCAACACCATTCAGCGCCGTTTTTAGTACCTCTGCACTGGTCTCGTTTGACCGATATTCCGCCAGAACAGAAGCACTCGCAAAATTCACTTGAGCATTGATGACCCCTTCTTGCGCTTTAAGAATATTTTCAACACTCGCCGCACACGAGGCACATGACATACCTGTAACCGGGTAAGATTCTTTGATGACCGCTTCCATAACACTCCTCATACAACTAAAAATCTAAAGTGTCGGCTTTTCAATCATTGCCCGTTACAGAAGATTACTTCGTGATATCCAAAGAAAAAGCGTGGCTAAATTCCTTTTTTTAGAGGTGCCCTTAACAAAAACCATAGTGATTGCTTCATAGTAGTAATGGTGCAGGCTCGATAAATTGTCAGCACATCAACCTTTACTTTAATTCAGCATGTATTTTCGACAACACCTGATAGGCTTCATTCGAATGATCTCGACGATTTTCTGAATCAATCATCGTGATTAATGTTGTTACTCCTCGGTCTTCCACACTCAATTGTTTTGGAATACCTTGCAGTTGTAGATTATATAAACCTTTAGCTTGGCTCTCACCCTTTATTGAAAAGCCTTGTGCTTTCAAAATAGCTCCAATCTCTGTCCACGCTGTTGCATAATCCAGATTTAACACCATGACCAATCCGCCATCCCGCTCCCAAATCAGGGCTGCTTTGCTGGCTGTAATGCTATTAGTTTGTGTTGTCATCTCTACGCCATCACTCACCGCAGGTGCCATCAGGTTGGGTGGAATTTCAAGTGGTGCTAATGTTCGTGCATTTTTATAAACTGTTTTATCCACAGAACTACATGCTGGCAGTAAAACCAGACTCAAACCCAACACAAAGACTCGAAAGAAAAACAGTTTTTTATTGTTGCTCATAATTAACTCCGGATTTGTTCAGTGCCTGGCGAATTGTTTTGTGATATTGCTCAGATAAAACAGTCAGCGGCAAACGAATGCCTTCTGTCACCAATCCCATTTCATATAAAGCCCATTTTACAGGAATCGGATTTGCCTCAACAAAAAGATCACGGTGTAATGCACTTAAACGCTCATCAATCAGCTGCGCAGCCGATCGATTACCCTGCAATGCAAGTTCACACATCTCATGCATCAATTTTGGAGCGACATTAGCCGTCACCGAAATGATACCTTTAGCGCCATTCAGCACCAATTCCATAGCAGTGGCATCATCACCACTATAAATATCCATAGCATGACCACAGCGCGCTAAAATATCACGACTTCGTTCAATATCTCCCGTCGCTTCTTTGATACCAATAATGTTTGGAGTAGATGATAGCCGCTCGACGGTTTCAGGCAGCAAGTCACATGCAGTACGCCCCGGCACATTATAGAGAATTTGTGGTATTGCTACCGCCTCGGCAACTGCTTTGTAGTGTAAATACAAACCTTCCTGAGTCGGTTTATTATAATAAGGTGTCACCAACAAACAGGCATCTGCACCCGCCTCCATAGCACCCGCTGTCAACTCAATCGCTTCATGGGTCGCATTAGAGCCGGTACCCGCAATCACTGGAATACGCCCATTCACCTTCGTGACAACATCACGAATGACTCCGCAATGCTCTTTTATACCAAAGGTCGCAGACTCCCCAGTAGTTCCCATCGCTATAATCGCATCCGTTCCCTGCTCGATATGATATTCAATTAATTCATATAACGCCGTTCGATCCAGTGTTCCATCAGGAAACATTGGTGTCACCAGCGCAACCATACTGCCATGAAACATATTTATCTTCTCCCGCTTA
>CAYXVC010000154.1:0-4497 GCA_964468225.1 uncultured Gammaproteobacteria bacterium | reverse complement strand
ATAAGCCGTTGTATTATAATGGTAATATCATTATCCGCCAGACACTAGTTAATTCCTGAGAATATGTAGACTCTCCATCAACATCTACAACAAAAGGGCGAGATTGGAGCCATCTATGATAAACGTCTTGTAACGTGTCATCAATCTGATCTAGAACAGCTAATCCGTGGTTAATAATCTCATTAGATGACGCTAATGGAAGAGACCTACATAGAAGAAACCATTGTGTTGAGCTGAAAAGCGAAGCACACTCTTCCAAAATATGGTAGAACTCATTCTCTTGATGCCAATTGGCTTCTGAGCTTTCTAGTGTTTCACATATAAGAAACCTCAGGGCTTCGTCCGGATATACTTTGATAAACTCTTCAAACCACTCAATGGGGTAACTACTTGTCGACTTCCCATCGGTATGAGTGGCCACGGTCATGGTTAATTGATATAGCTCATAAAACCATTCAACTCCCAATGTTGCGTATGTTTTTTGATATGGGACACAACAGTCTAATATCTCGCTGAGTGTACGGTCTTTTCTAAATCCATATGCGGTGAGGGCTTGAATTCCTTCAATATACTTTTCCTTTGCTTCATCATTCCTTCCTGCACTGCTCAACACGTGAGCATATTCGAAGGCTATTTCAGCAATATCTGAGTAGACCCTTCTGGATCCTAAAGAGCCATAGTATTCCTCATATTTGTCAATGACGTATTTTCCAGGAAGGTAACAGGCAATAATATCTAAATACTTTTCGTCAGTTAGTGGTCCAGCAAATGAGCGTTGGAGGCTAGTAGTAACGCTCGTTACCTTTTCAAGCAGTTCACAACATTTAGTCAGTAGCTCCTCATTCTCGTTACAGAGTAATAGTCCCCGATAAAACGATTTTTTGATAAAAGGAAGCTGTTCGTAGAGGTCACAAACACGGGGGCTACCTTTAAACGGGTCAAGATCACGAACGAGATACGTAAATGCATCAATAAGCTCTTCACCGTTGTGTTTTCTCTGTGAGAGTTCAGTTATTTTGATTAGATAGATCAACCAGTTACGAAACCAGTTATAGTGTGAAAGAGCATGTATTGCCGTCTCTTTTTCCCCATTGCTTGCTGTTTTTGTCAACATAACAACATCACGAACTATTACTTCCCAGTCCTCATCATGGGCAAACCGGTCGTTTGAAATAATACGTTCTACCGCTTCTTCGAGGGTTAGAACAGAAGGTGTAAATGCAGCAACTAAGCCTTGAAAATATGGCGTGTTATTCGTCCAATCGTCACCTCTGTGCACACACCACCATTCTACTTCGTCAAGGATGCCATCAAATGCATTTCTATGCTTTGGGTCTTCGTATATATTCTTGATAAGAGCATCAAATTTTTCGTATTGATTTGTATCAAGAAGTTTCACAGCAACCAGCCCCAGTATCGCGTAGGGAATGCTAGAGAGACTCGGAACAATCGACCAATGAACAACTTCCTTACCTTGATATGCTTGATGAACAAGGAATCGCAAGGCATCTGTTGTATCAACTAAGAGATTTTCTTC
This sequence comes from uncultured Gammaproteobacteria bacterium, assembly GCA_964468225.1. Lineage (GTDB taxonomy): Bacteria > Pseudomonadota > Gammaproteobacteria > JAADGQ01 > JAADGQ01 > S141-38. Next base: position 2,960 of record CAYXVC010000154.1, on the reverse strand, counting down.
ATCCCAAAGAACACGGTACATCGCCTCTTCACCATGTATCTTTTGAACTGCCTTGAGATAACTAATAAGAACTTGACCAGTGACGTGCTCAAGTTCATAGATGATTTTTGATTGCTCTGCAATAATGATTATTGGAGCAAATTCATCAACACATTGGAGTGATGCTTTTTGAAGATGGTGATTCTGGATGATGCGATGGACAGGTTGAGCATTATATAGACTGTTATCGAGGAATTCTATCGAGATCGTTTGTGCGATTGCATCGTACGCATCTACTTCATAGTACAGCTTTAAAAGATGGCCGTATGCCTTTGTCGATTCAAGAAAAGAGTGCGTTTCAAGCCAGGCAATAAGGGGACGATAAATGAGGTGGTTAATCGATGCTCCCTGCGTATTGATGGTATCAATAACAAAACGCTTAAAACTTTCATGATAGATAGAATACCCTATGGCTGGCGTATACCTAAGAATTGGTTTGAGGGGAGTAAGATGTGTGGAAACCAAGCTTCCCAAATGGGTGATCTCCTGGAGTTCTGTTTCGGTCGCCGAAAAATCTGCTCCACACAAAGCATATGGGACTCTTGTATCGCCTTGAATTTGATCATACAAATATTGATAGTAGCCAATAAGATTAAAGTCATATGGAGGGAGCGTAGCAATCCATTCAAAAGAAGTATATGTCTTCTTGGTTACTGCATGATCGATAAGGTATTTACAATACAGAGCATTCCCGTTACTTTTTTCATGAATCACCTGAGCAAGTGAAACCTCATCCACTTCGGTGTTTGGGAGTGCTTGTTTTTCTAGGAGATCTTCGACGAAACTTTCTGGTAGTTTAGCAAGAGTGCACTGATAAAAAGGTGTCAGTACTGTGAGTCGCTCAATCGGTTGCGAGACGACGAGGAGCGAAATATTGGGATTAGAATAGTCGAGTTTGGCAAGTGCTTGGAGGATTTTTGTTTCGTCTTCTGTTAGTCCCCCTCTGTTTTTTTGATATACTCGCCAAATGTGGTCTATCCCATCGACGATCAGTAGCGTTTTGTTTTTGATCTTTGCAAGAAGGATATTGAACTGTTCGAGATTAGATGCATACCTCTTAGTCATGTGGTGACCTAAGTCTTCATCATTCTGTAGAATTTGAGTAATTAGACTCTCATACATGACGTTAACTGTGATCCTTTTAAGAGCTAAAGGATCTTCGAGTGCTACGTAACAGTAATGTTTTACCACCTGAGTTGTCTCTTGAAGGTGACTCTGTAGATTTTCAATAAACCACGATTTCCCAGCACCCGGCTCCGCAGTCAAAATAATTGCATGATGTTGCTCCAAGGCAGAAACCACCTGATCCACTCGATCTGGAGTAGCTATCAAAACATTTTCATCAATAGCGAATTTTTGTTCAATTCCTCCATAAGTCTGTATGATGTTGATGTCTTGAGCGATCTCATCACAGCTAATGGGAGTGCTATTATTTGTAGATCTTCTTCTCTTTGCGATAGTGCAAAGGCTCTCTGCAACTTGACGAACTGTCAAATGATCGTTTGGATAAATACCAATACCGATCTTCTCAATCGTACGAGCTAACAGTTTTTCGAGTCCCTGAGTATAGTCTTGGAGAAGTGTTGATTTCGGACAGTTGACCTCTAGAACCAAGCAATCCAAAAATATCTTGAATTCCGCCCTGTCAATTGACACGGACCTATCTCTTAATGCTCTCCAAGAAGATAAAACCTCGCCATGCTCTGGCCATAATGCTTCACAATTAAACTGGTAACACGCTGTTCCAGGTAAAAAACTTTTACTATCGGGAAGTTGGATAAGTACTGTTTGAATTGAATCATCAGGTGTTGGTTTATTCCAAGCTAAACATACCCTCCATGAACACACTGAACTGTGAAGAGCTTGCCAGGTTTCAAAGAGATCAAATAACGCTAAATCATAGTGCGCGGAGGAAGAAAAATCTTGTTTTGTGAGCACATGCTGATGCTCATCATTACTATACTTGACCTGAATAAAGGTGGTTTCTTCTTCATGGTAAATTACCAGATCATCAAACTTATCAGGAACCCCTATGGGTGTTTTTTTATAGTCAAAATGAAACCTCGTGGTTCCTTTTCCATGAGCGAGTTCTTGAGCTACAAAATAAGCTCCTAGGATGTCTTGGTAGATATATCCTTGGTGGGCAGAGTTAAGCATAAAAAATTAGTTTTTTGGTTAAAATGATAACAAAGTACTATGTGACACCCGATTGATAGCACAATAGCAATAGGTTCTGCTATAACAATTATCATATTAGGTAAAATTACATTGTTGCGAACATTAAAGCTTATATTGATGATATCTACATTTTTATTCAAAGCACGAGGTTGGTCTAGTTGATGAATATCTAATAGTTATTTTCCTTTGTTCTGTATTGAAAAGACATTTATGCTGATTGTGGATGATGACAATCTCGTTTTTCCAATACTGATGGAATTGTCTTTTTTTCTTCGTTTAGGGCTTATAGAGAAATTTTCATCTCATAGCGTATTAGTGTCAATTTTAAGAGACACCTTTTGTTTTGAATGGTATTTATATTGGTTTTTCATTGGTTCTATGTATTGTGTTTTAGCGCTAATACAGTAAGGGTTCATATCTGGGTTAAGATCGATAATAACTGGCGTATCCAATTTGCGATATCGAGGAGTCAGGAAATTTGAATGTCGCTCTCAAGATACCCCGTAATCTGTTCTGAATTGTGTTTTGAGCAATGCCACTCAGCACTTTATCCAACACAATTATTTCCAATCATCCATCAATAAACAAAACCCTCCAAAACCCAATAACGGTTTTCGCTAGGCATTAACACCGTCACTCTGGCAAGCTACGCGCATTGAATCAGATGTGGAGCTGACAAACAGTGAGAACACAGATCGTCATTATCACCAGTCTCTGGCTGTTATCTCAACCAGCCATGGCAG
>CAYXVC010000153.1:0-4546 GCA_964468225.1 uncultured Gammaproteobacteria bacterium | reverse complement strand
CACAAAGCGGACGCACCGTAAGCCATCCCCTGGGATTTTCAAGGCAGCCGAGCCATTCAAGCATCCCTCCGCTAGCCGTGATCTCGCCATCATGCAACACATCCAGCACATCCGAAATCAACGCCTGATGATTTTCTAGAAACTTGGTATCCACACCCACCAGGGGCAGCGCTCGCAAGTATTGTCCAACTCCCATTTGAGAGGACAACTGTTTTACTAAATGGCTAAGCAACTCGGCATCAGATAATCGTATCAACTCAAACGTTTTCAGGTGTTTTACCAGTACCGGATAGAGATCCTCGCTAATTGACAGCGTCGGCGCCATGTTTTTCATCCATTTTTCACTCCGCTGAAGCGCCTCCTTACCAACAAACTCAATCAGCTCTTTAATATTTTCAAGAATAAAAAACTTTGGCACCGTTTGTTCTAAAAGTGCTCTATAACGTCGAGATTCCCATTGAATATGTTTTTGAGGAGAATACGAGCGCCATTCCCCGATGAACTTTTGAAAGTGGGCCATATCGGCAATAGCAGTACGCCCCGCAGGCGGTTTTAGCCCGATACGAATTGGAAATGGTTTATGGTTTAAAAGACGCGCTTTCAAGCCTGCATCATTGTTCCATTCCCGTTTTAAAACTAACTCCCTCACATCCGAAGGCAATAATCCCCAGTCCCGGATTGATAATTTAGAACCCATTATTGAATTCCCACACCTGCCTCTATTTCTACACCCAGGGCTTGCGCTTCAATTTTGGTTTTTCGTTCACGTTCTTCTTTTAACCGGCGATCTATTTCTTCCCACGTCACTTCACAAAGATGGCTTTCATGTTTTTCCTGGTTTCGCTCTGCAATGAGTAGTGAGCGGGCAGACTCTCTTGCAAGATTAAGATTTTTGTAAGGCGTTATCAAATTAACATGGATATGGAGTTCCTTGAAAACCCTGAGCACTCTGCGACTGACTGCTTCTGCTGTATTGGAAAATGCCTCGTCCAGAAATACGGTACTGTAAACAGGTCGATCGTAACCATCCGGTGTTAAAACATAGGCCAGACTTGCCGCGACGATTGTGCCGGCAAAAGACTCTTTTTCACCACCCGACTTACCACTTGAGGATTCCAGAACATCACGAACCTCGTGAGTTTTGGCATCCAGCTCTTCAGCAAAAAATGACATCTGATAACGGGGATCCAGCAGACGCATACTTTCCAGGGTACTAGCAGTTGTTGGGTTGCTGGCCTTTTCCAGTATTTCCACGACCCGTTTCAACTGTTGAAAACGAGCTTCATGATCCTCACTCGTCGCCTGACTTAACACGGTTAATACCTGCCTATTAAACTCAATAACATGTGGGTACTTCTCTGTTTTTGCACCCAGTTTGAGGTGGGAACCGGGCCGAAATTCTGTGCGCGTCAGCACTCGGTTAATGGTATCGATTCTTTCGAGTATGTCATCACGCTCTGAATCAAGACGCTGTCGGATACGCGCCAAAGATTGTGTTGCATGTTTATTTAGCCGCTCGGTGAACTGCTCCACCAAATGTGGCAGCCCCTCCTCCTCAAGTTGACGTAAATGATCCAGGTAATCATCAAGACTTGCAATATCACAACGCCAGTCCACAGCGATAACCTGCCATTTCTCATGAGCACGAAATGAGGACATAATTCCTATAGCAGTATTTGCAGCGCGACTTTTCTTTTCTCGCCATTTTTCAAGCAGATTTTCAATCTCCTGCCGAAATTGATATTCCAATGATGAAACCTTCTCGAGATCAGTTTCCTGTAAAGGCCCTACGCGTTCATCAAGTAATTTTCGCACGGCATCTTCTAATCCATGCTTTGCCGCATCTGCAGCTAATTTCCGTTGATCTTCTGCATCGCCCAATTTACCTTTCAACTCGCCTTCACGGCTTTTATACTGTTCTTTTATTGTTCTAATATCGTTAAGTTCCTGCTTGGCCTGTTCCCAGCGTAGTCTTGCTTTATCAAGATCACTACCCGCCTGCTCCAGCGCCTGGAGATCTTTCTGCATTCGCGATACTTTTGATTCCCAATAAGGCGCATTGATTTCATCCCATTGATACCCCCGCAGTTTCTCCCAAAGCGATTCCCGCCGACCTATCGCATCCAGATCTTCCCTGGCTTTTTCCACTAATTGAAAGGTTTCAGCAACCTGCAGTGTTAACTCTTTTCTATCATTCTGCAAAATCGCCAGCCTGGATTTATTAGAGAAGCCCAGTTGCCAGCCACGCCGGTCGTCAATTTTGTGCTGGTCTTTTTTCTCAAACCGGCCTTTATCCATGTGCATCAACCCCTGCCGGGTCATGGAAAAAGGGGTCACATCCAGTTCTTCAGTTGACGATACACACTGCAAATCAAAACGGGACAAATGCTTTTTGAGCCATTCTCGATAAGGATGCTTACGCCAGACAAGTTTCTTTAAAAAACCATTGTTCCTAAAATCAGTATGACCGGTATATTCTCGAACAACCTGAACACGGACATGCAATCCCGTATGCCGGGTATTGAGCCAGCGGGTTACCATGGAAAAACGATCAGCGGGTACAGCCAATGTCGTACGCAAACCGCCCAGGGCTCGCTCAATCGCACCTTGCCAATGACGCTGCTCTTCATTTACATCTATCAGTTCACCAATAAAAACACACTGTTCTTGATCGAAACCCAGCGATGCAACCAGTTCATCACGCAATCGCTGAAACGGCACATCGATATTTGAATCTGGACGCGCTTTTATTTCCGAAATTTCTGTATCAACTTTTGCCTGCTTTTCCTGAAGATTACCCAGTTCACCACCTATTCGTGCAAATTCATTCTGCGCATTTCGTTTATCATCTTCGATATTTCGAAGACGTGATTCTACCTGTGATTGATTCGCTGTAAACTGCGCCTCAGATAATTCACTATCCAGACCAAGTGTACGTGCATCTTGCTGATAAGCGGATGAACGAATAATAATATTATTCAGTCGGGATTCAGCATTCCTTAAATCATTTTTCAGCGCTTCAATACGACCGCCACCGGCCTTGATATAATCCTCATGACGCTGCTCTGCCAATAAATCAGCATCTGACTCCTGTTCGGAAATCTGTTTAATTAATAGTGATAATTCTTTCAGCTCTAACTGCAAATCAGCTACTTTTTTACTCCACAACTGATAGCAAAGCTCACCAAAATAAGCGGCCAATCCATCTCGCTCACTAATGAGACAAGCCAGTTCATGTTCAGCATGTTTCAGCGCCTTCTCTAATTCCGGCAACTTGAGCAGGTGCTCTTTTTGCTCTCGCGCATCTATGAGCTGATTATAGGTTGCAACAAGATCTGAAAACTCATCGACTACTTTTCTTGCATCGTCTTTTACGGTACTGGGTTCTAAAACCAGCTCCCTGATCAGGCCCGTAAGATCATCAATCTTTTTCAACCCCAATGCTCTGGAAAGCAATGCAGGTGCATTCCTGTTGTCCATATACAGGAGCTTCCTATACAGCTCCTGGTAATCAGCAAACCGATCGTCACAGCAGGTTATTGCAGGATCACTTCTTAACCACTGTTTCAGGGATCGGGCATTGCCTTCGCCAAAAGCATCGAGTATCTCTTTCAGTAAAAGGTTTCGCTTTGCAATGACATAAACACGTTTGACATCTGATAATGCATTGCTCGATTGCGTTGTCCAGAAAATAGCCGCCAGGGTTATGCAGGAACCATCTTCACCCCGGTAAAGTGCTCGCAATCCTGTGACCACTGCACCTTCCCGCTTGCTTTTAACGCGTGTCCCGCTACCATCATGGGCAGACCCAAAACTACCCCGCATATAGGAAAGCAGAGTCCTGTCAGCACGATCCCCCTGAGCGGCAGCCACATTAAAAGTTGCACGGCCTGCGGGTAATAGCAAGGCCATCAAGCCATCTATAAACGTCGACTTGCCTGCACCATTATCACCTGTTACCAGGGTGCCATAGGGATCAATTGCAGCCGTGTGCAAGCCATTAAATGATCCCCAGTTAAAAACAGATAGTTCTGCCAGCCGGATCTGACCCATACTAAATAAGGAATTCCCAATCCCTGAATGGCTGCCTGATTCATGGGTAGATGATTCATCAGTCGCTGAAGCAGTCATCTTATTCATTAACACCTCCCTGCTCGCCTGCTTTAGTGGACTCCTTTTCACGACTATCACCCTGTAAATTCATATTCAACCCGGCTTCACGAGCAAGGCGTTGATACTCTTCCAGCATCTGTTCCAGAAATTCTGCATTCACCACGTAACGAATAATCGGCGTAATTTCAAAACGATCGCCACTACCTCGAACCATACTCAATATACGTTTTTCCAGCATTTTTTTAAGGGCGGAAATTAACTTCCGACGGTCGGATTTCATACTGTTGGTTAGTGGCAGGAATGGCGAAAGATTTGCCTCTAACCGTTCAATATCAATAATGATGCGCTGTTCCCCGGAGCTCTCCCTTTCCTGATAATGCTTTCGTAACACTAATAACAATAATGTGTCGTAAAGCGAAAGCGTCCTGCGAGT
>CAYXVC010000152.1:3385-4677 GCA_964468225.1 uncultured Gammaproteobacteria bacterium | reverse complement strand
GGTAAATATCATCATGAGTGGTGATGATGTTTTCAATTTCCGAGCTGTCCTTGGCCTCCTGCAAGGATAAGGTGCTGATCAGGATGCTCTGGTTCGGCATGGAGGCGGCCACACCCTTGAGTTCGGCCAAGGCCTGATGGGCGAGGACAAGTTTTTTCAAGACCACTTTGGTTTCGATGTAACCCTCAAGAGGAAGTAGTTTGATTTGGCTCATGCGTGAATCTCCATGCCTTGCAGGAATACGTCTACTTTTACACTTGGCTTAAACACTTCATCACTGAATTGCAGGAATGGTTGAGTGTAGCGTTCGGTCAGCTCCCTAACCATGAGACTCTCCAGAAAAGCAGAGAGACACCCAGTCATTGTTGACCAATAAGACCATCGCTGCCAGTGTAACTTGTATGAGTGGAGGTTGAGGCAAGCTCTCATAGTTCACCAGCGAAGGCTTGTTGGCTGAGGAAATAAGAAATACGGTCCAACTGTAAGAAGAAGTTATTTTCATTATGTTATATCGTAAAATAACATTTGCTTATCATTAAGTAATTTCTGCCTCGATTTTAATTCACCTTTTATTACTTTCATTTCTTCATCTATGCGGACAAGCTCACAAACCATTTTTTGTTGGACTTGAATGCTTTCTGGAAGTGGAATCTTAACCCCCTCTAATCTACCAACGCTCAATGAAACATTTGCCGCTCCCCTCATGTACGGAACAAGCACATCATTTTTATGTGCCTTTAGATAATGGTAGACATAGTCGATACAAATTAGCGAAGACATTTCTTTTTTTAATAACAAAACGGCCACAATTGTCGCCGCTTCAAATTTCCCATTTACGATATGAATATTATTAATACTTGCATGACCATGCCCCGTAGATGAAACCAAGGGAATACAGATTGATTTCCCCTCAAATGAATATGAGTTACATCTCTTAAACTCAGAAGAAGATGTTACGAAGGTATAAAAACCGTTCCGTCATTGCCAGCCTAAGCAAGAAATCACGCAGGGGAGCAGGATAAAGTACACAAGCATCAAATAGAGCAGTGAAATTAGCCATTTTTCTAGTTGTATCCCATATCAAGCTCCTGAGCTTGCTTGGCCAGTTCATCTAATGCATCCCCACGTTCAATCTGGGAGTTACCCTTATATTCCATCAAATCCTTAAATAGAACCCGTCTCCGAGTACCCACTTTATGGTAAGAAATCCCTCCTTCTTCTAGTATCTTAACCAAATAGGGGCGAGAAACATTCAGAAAATCAGCAGCTTGTTGCGTGGTGAGTTCCGCATG
>CAYXVC010000152.1:0-3285 GCA_964468225.1 uncultured Gammaproteobacteria bacterium | reverse complement strand
TCCGCATGGCTGAAACAGGGACGGTAATATCCTCCTCGCCATCAATAAGCCGAATTCGAGCTGTTTCTCCTTGATCCAAACAAGCCGCCAGTAAGCGACTACTTTCAATGGCAATTTCTGCCTCCTGCTCAGAAGGTGTGATGATTTCATGTAGGTTTCTTGCAAACATAGTGATGATCCTCTCTTCAAGCGGCTCATTTTGAGCCTAACTTCAATAATTAGCATTATAGCCTTCTTCGAATCATTCGCAACAATCGAAACGCATTGCAAAGGGTATCGACCAAAATCACTTAAAACCAAGGGGCTGAAGAAACAGAAAAGGTTCTTGGTAATCTTAACTCATCACCTTTCAAATGCCTCTCTGCCATTCGAAGAAAAGCGCAACTTTCTAATATCAACAAAACTTAACCTAAAAAAGCTACACTACAAGTTACACTTTACTAGTGAGATTGGATGATATTTCATGATATTCACTAAGATTTCATGGGACAGAAAATAAAGAGCACACCTTATAAAACAATAACCAAAGCAATATAACAACATGAGTTCTAAAGAAAAAACAAATAACCCCACCCCCATGATGCAGCAATACCTGAGCATCAAAGCCGATTACCCTCACATGCTTGTTTTTTATCGCATGGGGGATTTTTATGAGCTGTTTTTTGATGATGCTCGCCTTGCTTCCAAACTGCTCGATATTACCCTCACCAGCCGTGGAAAACACGGAGACAACCCTATTCCGATGGCAGGTATTCCCTATCATGCGGCAGAAAACTATCTCGCCAAATTGATCAAGAAAGGGGAATCTGTCGCTCTTTGTGAACAAGTGGGTGATCCGGCTACATCAAAAGGGCCTGTCGAGCGCAAAGTGATGCGCATTGTCACGCCCGGCACTGTTACCGATGAAGCGCTACTTGATGAGCGCCGTGATAATTTACTGGTGGCCATCAATCAACAGAAAAAGAAGATTGGTATTGCCTCTCTGGATATCAGCAGCGGTCGATTTAGTGTGCTGGAAGTCAGCAGTAAAGATGCGTTAGCCGATGAACTGGAACGCCTTAAACCCAGCGAGCTACTCTATGACGAAACAAAGCGCAGCGACTTATTGGCAAGCCACTCATGCGCTCGCCCCATGCCGCCTTGGCACTTTGATTTAGACACTGCAACAAGGCTGCTCACCCAACAAATGGGAACACGCGATCTCAGCGGTTTTGGCTGTGAAAAGCTGGAGGTCGCACTGGCCGCTGCGGGTTGCTTGTTGCAATACGCACAAGATACACAACGTGCAGCGTTACCCCATATTCAAAGCATCAAAGTCGAGCAACGCAACGAAACCGTACTGCTCGACCAAGCCAGTCGTCGTAATCTTGAACTGGAATTCAATCTCAATGGCAGTCAGGATCACACACTGGCCTGGGTGATGGATCGTACATCGACCGCCATGGGAAGTCGCCTGTTACGACGCTGGATTAATCGCCCGTTACGTGACCACAACATATTGCGGCAACGCTACCACTGTATTGGTATTTTATGCGAGAACCAAGCATATGAGCCGCTACAGACAACCCTCAAAGGCATCGGTGATATTGAGCGCATTTTGACTCGTGTTGCACTCAAAACCGCACGACCACGCGACTTGGCGCTGCTGCGCTTTGCACTGTCAGAACTGCCCGCGCTTCAGAAAATGATGAGCCAACTTGATGCGCCTTTGCTTTCAACATTACAACAAAACATTGCTGAATTTCCTGAAGTTCATTACCTTCTGGAAAGTGCCATTATCGAAGAGCCGCCGGTATTGATACGCGATGGCGGTGTGATCGCCACAGGCTACGATGGTGATCTGGATAAACTGCGTTCACTCAGTGAAAATGCCGATCAATACCTGATTGATCTCGAAATGCGCGAAAAAAAACGTACTGGAATTACAAACCTTAGAGTCAATTACAACCGAGTTCACGGCTACTATATTGAAATCAGTCGCCTACACTCAGATAACGTGCCGGATGACTACACACGTCGCCAAACACTCAAAAATGCCGAGCGCTTTATCACTCCTGAACTGAAAAAATTTGAAGATCAGGTGCTCAGTGCACGAGAACGTTCATTGGCGCGAGAAAAGTTTCTTTATGAAGGGATACTGGATGGCCTGATGCCACATATCGCAGCGCTGCAACAATCTGCAGCGGCACTGGCAGAGCTGGATGTTCTCACCAACTTTTCCGAACGTGCCGACACACTAAATCTAAACTCGCCAGAACTGGTGAACAGACCCGTTATACAGATTGAAGCCGGTCGGCATCCTGTGGTTGAAAAAACACTGAATTCCTCCTTCGTCGCCAACGATACCCATTTTGATGATGATCGGAGAATGCTCATAATCACTGGCCCTAACATGGGTGGAAAATCAACCTATATGCGACAAACGGCCATTATTGTATTGCTCGCACATGTCGGCAGTTACGTTCCTGCAGCTCGTGCCATCCTTGGCCCGATTGATCGCATTTTCACCCGCATTGGGGCTTCGGATGATTTAGCAGGAGGCCGCTCGACCTTTATGGTTGAGATGACTGAAACCGCCAATATCCTGCACAATGCGACCGAGCAAAGTCTGGTTTTAATGGATGAGGTTGGCCGAGGCACCAGCACCTTTGATGGTTTGTCACTCGCGTGGGCCTCAGCAGAACATCTGGCGAAAAACATCAAAGCATTTTGCCTGTTCGCCACACACTATTTTGAACTAACCACACTACCGGAAACACTGGATACCACTCGTAATGTTCATCTCGATGCTGTGGAGCACAATGATAAAATTATTTTCATGCATGCCGTCAAAGAAGGCCCTGCCAATCAAAGCTACGGCTTGCAAGTGGCCGCACTCGCCGGTGTACCTTCAAAAGTAATTAAAGCAGCAAAAAAACGACTCGCCCAACTGGAAGCCAATGCTCCGCACGACAGCACAGCGATTGCCGCTGCCCCTCAAATGTCGCTCTTTAATCCTGAGCCAGAAAGCCATCCAGCCGTTGATAAACTTAATGACCTTGACCCAAATGAGTTCACCCCAATGCAAGCATTAGAGGCTCTGTTTCAGCTTAAAAAGATGCTTTAACACATGGGTTTAGAATGGTAACGCCATAACTTTACGCTACGTAGTCCTCGTTGCTTTTATTTAATCAAGACGTAATAGTGTCGCACTGGGCGGGGATTTTTTTACAGTGCCACTGTATTCATACGCACCAATAGAAATCTCTCCCGCTCCCCCGCGAGGAACACCTGCTAGATCATGGG
>CAYXVC010000151.1:0-4691 GCA_964468225.1 uncultured Gammaproteobacteria bacterium | reverse complement strand
GTCGGTGGGCTGGAGAAGCAGATTGAACTGAAAATATTCCCACCTCTACTGGAAAAAACAGGTTTGACGCTGAGCCAACTGATTCACACGCTGCGACAGGCATTTGATCAGGTCGGTGGTCGAACCATTGAACTCACTAATCGGGACTACCAGTTACGTGCCACACTCAATCATGCCGACCTTGACTCATTAGAGCTATTGGTTTTGGGACATTGGCCGGATGGTCGCCCCATTTTGATGAAAGATATCGGCTATCTTCAAGTGGATTACGATCTGCGCCGTGGCATTGCTGATCTTGATGGAGAGGGCGAAGTGGTGGGAGCGATTGTAGTGATGGAACAAGGTCGCAATGTGCTGACCGTCACCGCCGCGATGAATCAGGCACTTGATACTCTGCGCGCGACACTGCCTGAAGAGATTGAAATTGTCACCACTTATGATCGTTCGCAACTGATCTGGCAGACGCTTGAAAACTTTATCACTGCTTTGGCTTGGGAGCTGGCCGTCGTGATTCTGGTGATCATACTGGTGTTGGGTCATCACCGTGCCGCCATCGCGCCTGTGGTGATTATTCTGTTGAGCTTGCTTTATGCGTTATTGGCTTTGGCGATCATGGGCGAAACCATCAACCTGTTCTCTCTGGCAGGTTTGGCGATTGCTATCGGGGTGATGGCGGATGCCACGATTGTTATCATCGAAAACTGTTCGGCCACATTAGCTCAACAACCCCGACTGGATTCTGCAAAACGCCGGCAGGTTGTGATCAAAGCCATTGTCCGTATGATGCGGCCGTTACTGTTTTCACTGCTGATTATTCTGGTCTCTTTTCTGCCCGTATTTTTTCTTGGCGAGCGAGAAGGGCGCTTGTTTGATCCCTTGGCGTTCAGCAAGACTTTTGCAATGCTTTTTTCCACACTTCTGACGCTTTTTTTATTGCCTGTTCTTGTCGTCTGGGCTTTTAAGTTCAGCCCCAAAAATCCCAAATATTCTCATCATAGCGTGTGGGTTCGATACTATCGTCATGCACTCCTTTTGGCCCTGAAACATCGCTATCTGTTTGTGATTCTAAGTATCATAATGATGGCATTAGCCGTGTCACTGATGAGTCGCTTCGAGACGGCATATATGCCGGAGCTGGAAGAGAACGCCATTCTCTACATGCCCACGACCTTGCCCGGAGTGCCCCTGCGCGAGGCGGGATGGATCGTGCAAAAAATGGATCAAAAACTAAAAACATTCCCCGAGGTGGAACGTGTATTTGGCAAGCTGGGGCGTGCCGATAGTGCAACCGATCCCGCACCGGTCACCATGATCGAAACCACCATTTTGCTCAAGCCAAAGAGTCAGTGGCGGCCGGGTATGACACGGGAAAAACTGGTGGAAGAGATGGATGATGCCATGAAAGTGATCGGCTATACCAACAGTTGGACGCAGCCCATCGCCGCTCGCGTCATGATGCAGGATACCGGCATTCAAAGCACAGTGGGTCTCAAGATAAAAGGTCATGATGTTCAAGTTATTGATGCATTGAGCAAAAAGAGCGAAAGTCTGCTCAGTACCTTGCCCGGCACGGCATCCGTGTTGGCTGAACGCATTGCCGGAGGCGATTACGTCGATATTCAACTCGATTTTTTGCGTCTGGCTGAGCATGGCATTAAAGTCGATGAAGCGATGCTGACCGTGCGCCATGCCATCGGCGGTGAACGTGTGATCAATATTCCACAGACGGGTGGAACGGTCGTACCTTTGAGTCTGCGTTACTCGCCCGAATATATTGATACTTTGGACAAAGTCAGCAATGTCCCCGTGATCTCTGCTACTGGAAACACAGTCTCTCTCGGAGCGATTGCAGATGTTGGTATACGCCAAAGAGCAGAGATGATTCATAATGACAACGGAGAACGAGCGGGTTATCTCTATATTGATCCGGATGGAGTGACCGCGACCGACTATGTTCATCAAGCCAAAGCCCATTTGGTACGCCATCTTGAACTGCCGGAGGGTTATTCGCTGGAATGGACAGGCACCTACCGTTACGCCCAACAAGCTCAGGCAGAGCTGCGCTGGATCATTCCCGTGACACTGTTGCTCATGTTCGTATTGCTCATGATGACTTTTCGATCCATCGCCCAAAGCTTGGTGATTCTATTGGCCGCACCATTCGCTCTGGTGGGTGGCGTATTGCTGCAATGGTGGCTGGGATATGCGACGACCACGGCGGTCGTGATTGGTTATCTTGCGGTACTCGCAATCGCGATTCAAACCGGCATTCTCATGGTGGAATTTATCCGTGAGGCGCTGGCAAAGCGCAAAATAGAAGAGGCTTATAGCCAAGCGGTGATGGAGGGTTCGATCGCTCGTCTGCGCCCTAAATTAATGACGGTTGCCACTACAATACTGGGTTTGCTGCCGATTATATTGATCAGTGGATCAGGCATGGAGATGACTCAACCGATTGCAGCTCCCATTGTTGGTGGCATGTTGAGTTCGACCCTGTATGTACTTTTTATTATCCCATGTCTGTTTATGATCGGGCACGATGTGAAGTTCTGGCCTCAAAAAATTGTCTGGTGACTTCATCTGCCGGAAAATATTGCTCAATAACGATCTCTTCTGCTGTGACATCAATCGGGGTTCCAAAAGAGGAGAGTGTGGTGAGCAGTTTCAATAAAACATCGCCCATTTTGAACTCTACGTAAATCATGGGTTCTGAACTTTTCCTGAAATTCATTTTTTGCCAGTGCGATGGCGTATCAGGGTAGGAGAGTAAGCGCTCCAGTAAAGCTTCATGCCTGTTTCTATTTTCCATTCTTTCACGATGCAAGCGTTGAATTGCTGAACTTGCCACCTCTTCCCAATTGCTGATAAAAGGTTTCAAACCTTTCGGGTCAAATATGAGCTCAACAATATTGGACGAGGTAGAAAAATCAGCTTGCAGTGATTTTACTGATTCCAGCATATTGTTGTAACCATTGTTTCCCATCAATACATTCCAGTCCCAATCCAGCACAATGGCGGGGTAGGGCTCATGTTTTTCAAGCATCATTGCCAGAACTTGCTGGATATTTTCCATCTCTTTTTTATGGATGGGTGTGCGACTGTAATTTTCAGAAAAACCTGCGGACAGAAGAAGCTCATTGCGATTTCTCAAGGGCAATTCCAGAGTGCTTGATAACAATAAAATCATCTCTCGGCTGGGTTTGGCTCGCCCATTTTCAAGGAAACTGATGTGTTTACTGCTGACATTCGCATCCATGGCCAAACCCAGCTGACTGAACCCTTTTGATTTTCGCCAGAAACGCAGTTGCTGGCCAAATGGATCCAGAACTTTTTTGTTTTTTTTATCCATATCTCTTTTTTTTACCTGTGAGGTAATTGAGCATACCACCTGTCTTGGTCAATACTCGTTTTGTTACTATTAATTTTTAAAGGAACTGATCATGAAACTATTTAATGAATTACACCAGCAAAAAGAAGCCTTTCATTTAGGTAATGTCTGGGATGTTCAAAGTGCTTTGCTTTTTCAAAAAGCAGGCTTTAAAGCCGTTGGCACATCAAGCGCAGCGATTACGGCATCATTAGGCTACGACGATGGTGAAGATATGCCTTTTGAGGATCTGGTGTGGATGGTGAAAAAAATCCACTCCAAAGTCAACATTCCATTGAGCGTTGATATTGAAGGCGGGTACAGCCGAAATGTTGATGACATTATTGAAAACATTAAAACCTTGTATCAAATTGGAGTCGTAGGCATCAATATAGAAGATTCCGTGGTGAACGAAAAAAGAGAAATTCTTGATGCGGAAATCTTTAGCAATACGATTTCGAAAGTAAAATCGTATTTGTCAGAAAACAATATAGATATTTTTTTGAATGTTCGCACGGACTCCTATATTTTAGGTTTGGAACATCCGCTTGAAAAAACACTTGAGCGAATAAAACGGTATGAAGAGAGCGGGGCGGATGGTGTTTTTGTGCCATGCATTGTCGATGAAGAGGAGATTTCTCAAGTTGTTCAATCAACTTCTTTGCCCGTGAATGTTATGTGTATGCCAAATTTACCCTCTTTTAACCGGTTGACAAAGTTAGGGGTTAAACGCATCAGCTCGGGGTCTTTTATTCATAATAATATTGCGGAAAAACTGGAACAAACAATCACTTCTATTGTTGAAAAACAATCGTTTAAATCTCTATTTTAAAGGAATTTCCATGACCCTGTTTTATCAAGCGCTAAACTCTCCGATAGGTTCGATCTATATTGCAACGGATGGAAAAAGTCTGAGAATTTTAGCGATTGATGAAAATAACTGGAATCGGCTGAAAAGCAGCTTTAGTGATGTCGTGGAAAAAGAACACCCGGTTTTGTCGCGCACGAAACAACAACTGAATGAATACTTTTCACATCAACGCATCGACTTTGATTTGCCACTGCACTTCGAGGGCACTGCATTTCAGGTGGCCGTCTGGAATGCTTTGCTCAAAATACCCTACGGGAAAACGAGAAGTTACTCTGAGCAGGCGCAGATGATTGAAAATCCAAAAGCGGTGAGAGCGATTGGTAGAACCAATGGCTTGAACCCCATATCAATCATTGTGCCGTGCCATCGAGTAATCGGTAAATCAGGTCAATTAACGGGTTATGCCAGTGGCTTGAGTGATAAAAAATATTTACTTGATTTGGAGAGTAAGTA
>CAYXVC010000150.1:2484-4806 GCA_964468225.1 uncultured Gammaproteobacteria bacterium | reverse complement strand
CGAGACATGGGCAATGTTGTCGCAGACATTCGTCAGGCGATTGCTCAGCAAGTGAAGCTGCCACCAGGTTATTCGGTGGATATCGGCGGACAATTTGAAAATCAGCAACGTGCGCAAAAGAGGCTTAGCACAGTCGTCCCCATTTCTATCGCCTTGATTGCCCTGCTGCTCTATTTCGCATTCAACTCGGTAGGGCAAGCGATGTTGATTTTGGTGAATGTGCCACTGGCGGTGATCGGTGGCGTGTTTGCGCTCTATTTTTCGGGGCAGTATTTATCCGTGCCCAGTTCCATCGGTTTCATCACTCTGTTTGGTGTCGCGGTACTGAATGGTGTGGTGATGGTCGAAAGTATTAATCAACGCATTACCGATGGTCTGTCGGTGGATGAGGCGGTGTTTGATGGCGCAACCTCACGCTTGCGACCGGTGTTGATGACTGCAATTACATCGGCCTTAGGTTTGATTCCGATGTTGCTTTCAACAGGTGTGGGAGCAGAAATTCAGAAGCCCCTTGCTACGGTCATTGTGGGTGGGTTGTTCACAGCGACGCTCCTGACCCTGTTTGTGTTGCCAACGCTGTTTGCCTGGTTTTCCAGAGGCAAACTGGAGGATATGCGTTAGGGCAATTTACCATCGCGCTTTACGGTATTGTGTTTTCCCTAAAGCGCGTTTTCAAGCGTCACAATAATAATCGCTTTAGCACGCAACCCTAATCATAGATGTTATTTTCAGTGATTGGGTACGTAAATTTAACGTGGAGAAGTTATGGCACACGATCACGACCATCATGATGTAGATACAATGGGCGATCGCCGTTTGGGCTGGGCCATTGCCATCAATATGCTTTTAACACTGGCGCAAGTCATCGGCGGTGTTGTTTCCGGCAGTTTGTCACTCATTGCTGATGCGCTACACAACTTCAGTGATGCCGCTTCGCTGCTTATCGCATGGGTGGCACGCAAGATCGGCAGGCAACCCGCTGATCATTTCAAAACCTTTGGTTATAAACGAGCCGAAGTGATTGCCGCGCTGATTAATCTCGTGACGCTGGTGATTGTGGGGTTTTATCTCATTTACGAAGCATTGTGGCGTATGTTCGAGCCACAAATTATCGAAGGCTGGATTGTGGTTGTTGTCGCCAGTATCGCATTAGTGATTGACGTGGTGACCGCCGCACTGACCTATAGCATGTCAAAAAACAGCATGAATATTCGTGCTGCTTTTCTGCATAATGTTTCGGATGCCCTGGCCTCACTTGGTGTGATCATCGCTGGCACTCTTATTATTCTCTATGAATGGTACTGGACAGATACAGCGCTCACTTTGCTTATCGCCGCTTATGTGCTCTATCAGGCGGCAACCATGTTGCCCAAAACCATCCATATTCTGATGCAGGGCGCACCGGAAAATATCGTCATCGACGATGTGATCAAGGCGGTGGAGGGTGTCGATGGAGTTTCAAATGTTCATCATGTTCATGTCTGGCAGCTTGATGAGCATCACAATGCCTTGGAAGCGCATGTAGTGATTGGCGATTTCAGTCGGTCAGAAGCCATCAAAATAGCTATAAAAAATGAGCTTAAGCAGCGCTATGCTATCACCCATTCAACGCTGGAATTTGAGATTGATCATTGTGGTGAAAGTGATTGTTGATGGTGGGTAGTGGTTATGAAATATAGATCAAAGAGAAGGCGTAAAGTCGTACGTTTATATTTTTCTGGGCGCTTGGGTCGAGGTTGCCGTGGCCTGATTTGATTATCGGTCTGGTAATTGCAACCATTGTTGTACTCGAAGGTCTTTATATTATTAAAGAAGCAGATTTTGAAAAATTGAAGGAGGCAAGTTCATGAGTATGCAATATGGGTTCGGCAAAGTAGTTGATATGAAATTTGATCGCGCGATTGAAAAGGTCACGACAGCACTGCAAGAGGAGGGCTTTGGCATACTTACCGATATTGATGTGCAAGCGACAATGAAAAAGAAACTCGATAAAGAGATGCGGCCTTATCGTATTCTTGGAGCATGTAATCCGGCGCTGGCGCATAAGGCCATTACCAATGAACCCTCAATCGGGTTGCTCCTGCCTTGCAATGTCGTGGTGCGACAGGAAGAAAATGATCGGGTTTATGTAGAGTTTATGGATCCTGATGCGGTATTGAATTTGGTGGGTAACCCTGCCGTCACTGAGTTAGCAAGCGAAGTAAAGTCTCGTCTGAAACGGGTGGCGGAAGCACTGTAGGCCACTAATAATTTTCAAGAAAAAAATCCGCTCATATCCGGACTGTAGAAATCCATCGATAAAAATAGTAGATTGTCAGTCTA
>CAYXVC010000150.1:0-2384 GCA_964468225.1 uncultured Gammaproteobacteria bacterium | reverse complement strand
CGCTCATATCCGGACTGTAGAAATCCATCGATAAAAATAGTAGATTGTCAGTCTATTGAAATAATGAACAGGGTTGTATGAAACGTAAGCTGTATATTAAGACTTTCGGTTGCCAGATGAATGACTATGATTCTGCCAAGATGGCCGATGTGTTGGCGCAGTCTCATGGGTTGGTTGTTGCAAACAATGATAGTGATGCGGATGTTCTGATTTTGAACACATGTTCGATTCGTGAAAAAGCGCAAGAGAAGGTTTTTTCGCAGCTCGGACGCTGGCTTAAATTAAAAAACAAGCGCCCCGATATCGTGATTGCAGTCGGTGGCTGTGTGGCGAGTCAGGAAGGTGAAGCAATTCGTCAGCGTGCGCCGTATGTGGATATTGTTTTTGGCCCACAAACGTTGCACCGTTTGCCCGAAATGCTGAAAAGTGTCGAAAAAGAGCGCAAGCCTGCCTACGATGTTTCATTCCCGGAAATCGAAAAATTTGATGCATTGCCAAAAGCCAAGGCAGATGGTGTCTCGGCATTAGTGACAGTGATGGAAGGGTGCAGTAAATATTGCACGTTTTGTGTCGTACCCTATACGCGTGGCGAAGAGGTGAGCCGTCCGTTTGACGATGTGTTGTCTGAAGTGACAAATCTGGCCGAGCAAGGTGTGCGTGAAGTGAATCTTCTGGGGCAGAATGTCAACGCTTACCGTGGTCGTATGGCCGATGGTGATGATGCTGATCTTGCCTTACTGATCTCTTATGTGGCAGCGATTGATGGTATTGACCGGATTCGTTATACCACCTCTCACCCTGTTGAGTTCTCTGATAGCTTGATTGAAGTCTATTCTGAAGTGCCCGAATTAGTCAGTCATGTGCATCTTCCGGTGCAAAGTGGTTCAGATCGTGTGTTGGCTCGCATGAAACGTGGTCACATGATCATGGAGTACAAATCAAAGTTACGCCGTTTGCGTGAAGTTCGTCCCAATATTTCACTTTCATCTGATTTTATTATTGGCTTTCCGGGTGAGACGGACGATGAGTTTGAAGATACGATGAAGCTGATTGAAGAGGTGGGTTTTGATCGCTCATTCAGCTTTATCTATAGTGCTCGTCCTGGAACCCCTGCTGCATCAATTGACGATGATATTCCGATGGAAGTCAAAAAAACACGTTTGGCACGTCTGCAAGCACTTTTAAATGAGCAGGCGATGGCGATTAGTGAAAGTATGACGGGTTCCGTTCAGACGGTGCTTGTTGAGCGCTTGTCTACCAAAGACATAACGCAGTTGGCGGGGCGTACTGAAAACAACCGTGTTGTTAATTTTACAGGTGATCTCTCTTTGATCGGTACGTTTTTGGACGTTCGTATTACAGAGGCACTTCCTAACTCTTTGCGAGGTGAACAAATCTCTTGAGTCAATCTACTAATGAAGGTTCTTTTATTCTGGAACCTGATGATAATCAGCGTCTGGCTAATCTTTGCGGGCCGTTTGATGAACATTTACGCCAGATCGAGCGCCATTTAGGTGTTGAGGTGAATAGCCGAGGTAACACTTTTAAAGTGGTCGGTAGTGATGCTGCGATGCGTTCAGCCCGATCTGTGATCACAAATCTTTATGATGAAACTGAAGAGTCGACGCTCAATAAATCGTTTGTACATCTGTTTTTGCAAGAATCAGGTGCAGAGGTTTCTGCAAAAAGTAAAATAGAGCTGGATAAAGAGGTGGTTGTTCATCTGCGGCGCGGTAATATTAAAGCGCGTGCGGCCAATCAGCAACGCTACTTGCTTAATATCAAGCAGCACGATGTCAACTTTGGTATCGGCCCTGCAGGAACAGGAAAAACTTATCTGGCCGTTGCTTGTGCAGTGGAAGCGCTGGAGAGAGAGAATATACGGCGAATACTGTTAGTACGCCCAGCCGTTGAAGCGGGTGAGCGTCTGGGGTTTTTGCCCGGTGATCTGGAACAGAAAATCGACCCCTATCTTCGTCCGCTCTACGATGCTTTATACGAAATGCTGGGTTTTGAACGCGTCGCAAAGTTGATGGAAAAAAATATCATTGAGGTGGCTCCACTGGCCTATATGCGCGGCCGAACGTTAAACGAGTCTTTCATTATTCTTGATGAAGCGCAAAATACCACCGTTGAGCAGATGAAAATGTTTTTAACGCGGATCGGTTATGGCTCAAAAGCAGTGATTACAGGGGATGTGACGCAGATTGATTTGCCACGCGGTCGCCCATCCGGATTGCGCCATGTGGCCGAGATATTGCGAGAAGTCGAAGGTGCCAGCTTTACTTTTTTTAAAACACGCGATGTGATGCGTCACCCTTTGGTGCAACGCATTGTGAAGGCTTATGATATTGCCGAAAAGGCTGAAAAAATAGCGGAAGATT
>CAYXVC010000149.1:3031-4875 GCA_964468225.1 uncultured Gammaproteobacteria bacterium | reverse complement strand
TGGAGTTATTGGACGCTTTTAACCAAACCACGCGATTAGTCTTCAGTGATGTCAAATCGAGAGTTAAACTGGCCTCGTCACTGTTTGAATTTATTCCGCCGAAGGGTGTGGATGTTGTGGGTGATGTTGAATAGTGATTGCTGACCCGTTCCAACCTTTGGCTGACCGTATGCGGCCACAGGTGCTGGAGGAGTTTTATGGTCAAAGTCACCTGTTAGCGCCCAATAAACCACTGCGACTAGCGGTCGAAACGGGTCGTTTGCACTCCATGATTTTCTGGGGGCCGCCCGGTACCGGAAAAACAACCCTGGCACGAATGATTGCCCATTGCGCTGATGTTCATATGATTGAAATATCCGCAGTTATGGCGGGAGTCAAAGAGGTGCGTGGGGCGGTCGATCAAGCCAAAAAAATCCGTCAAAAAGAGAATAGAGGCACGTTGCTGTTTGTTGATGAGGTGCACCGTTTTAACAAATCACAGCAAGAT
The DNA here is from genome assembly GCA_964468225.1 of uncultured Gammaproteobacteria bacterium. Taxonomy (GTDB): domain Bacteria; phylum Pseudomonadota; class Gammaproteobacteria; order JAADGQ01; family JAADGQ01; genus S141-38. The sequence goes on along the minus strand of CAYXVC010000149.1, from coordinate 4,388 downwards.
GCTTTTTTGCACAGCGTAGAAGATGGCACGCTGATGTTTATTGGTGCGACCACAGAAAATCCGTCATTTGAACTCAATAATGCGCTGCTTTCACGGGCGCGTGTTTATGTTCTGAAATCATTGCAATCGCAAGATATCATTCAGGTGCTCAAACGGGCGCTGCACGATTCTGTGCGTGGTTTGGGGTCGTTGTCTCTTGATGTTGATGAAGCACAGCTTGAACGCATTGCAATCGCTGCGGATGGGGATGCAAGGCGCAGCCTGAATTTTCTGGATATTGTCGCTGATCTTGCAGAACAGAAAGGTGATCGAAATGTGGTGAGTGATACGTTGCTCGATGAAGTTTTATCGGGAGGCACGCGCCGCTTTGATAACAAAGGCGAAGCTTTTTATGATCAGATTTCAGCGCTACATAAATCGGTGCGAGGCTCATCCCCTGATGCCGCGCTTTATTGGTTTTGCCGAATGCTGGATGGCGGCTGTGATCCGCTTTATCTGGCGCGGCGTGTGGTGCGCATAGCGAGTGAAGATATTGGTAATGCAGATCCGCGTGCGTTGCAAATGGCGCTCAGCGCATGGGATGTTCAGCAACGTCTGGGAAGCCCCGAGGGGGAGCTTGCGGTGGCACAAGTACTGCTTTATATGGCAAGTGCAGCGAAGAGTAATGCCGTTTACATGGCGTATAAAGCCGCAATGTCCGATGCAAAAAAACTTGGTTCACTAGAGGTGCCAATGCATATGCGTAATGCACCGACCTCATTGATGAAAAATCTGGATTATGGAAAAGGATATCGCTATGCACATGATGAACCTGAAGCTTATGCGGCGGGGGAGAACTATTTTCCTGAAGAGATGGGGAATCCTGTCTATTACCAGCCTGTGCCGCGCGGGCTGGAGATTAAGATTGGTGAAAAATTGAAGCACCTTCGTACATTGGATCGTAATCAAAAAGGTCAACAGCCATGATGATGCAATCGTTTGCCGTCGCAATAGGCGGTGCGTTTGGAGCCGTGATGCGCTTTTGGGTGTCGGGCTGGTTTCACAGCATGTTTGGCCGTTCTTTTCCTTACGGAACACTATTTATCAATGTTTCAGGTTCATTGTTGATGGGTTTTCTATATGTGCTTATTGTAGAGCGTTCATCGCTGAGTGAAGAGTGGCGAGCCGTTGTATTGATTGGGTTTTTAGGAGCGTTTACAACGTTCTCCACATTTTCGATAGAAACACTGAGCTTGATTGAGCAAGGTGAGCGTTTAAAAGCAATATTGAATGTAGGGCTGAGTGTGGTGTTATGTGTATTCGGAACGTGGGTTGGAACATTGCTTGGACGGCAGTGGTGATGTTTGGCTGCAAACCA
>CAYXVC010000149.1:0-2931 GCA_964468225.1 uncultured Gammaproteobacteria bacterium | reverse complement strand
TAAAAGCGGTGATATAATCGCACTGATATGTATTACGACTATTTTGGATTAAGTGAACCGCCTTTCACCATAACGCCTGACCCGAACTATCTCTATATGAGTGAGCGGCATCAGGAAGCATTGGTTCACCTGATTTTTGGTGCTAAAGATCAAGATGGATTTGTGCAGCTGACCGGTGAAGTAGGTACGGGCAAGACGACCCTGATTCGTGCGCTGATGGCGATGTTGTCTGACGATATTAATCTGGCACTGATTTTTAACCCCAAACTTTCTGTTTTTGAATTTGTTGCGTCCATCTGCGATGAGCTTCATATCAAGTACCCCGCCAATACCAGCAGCGTTAAAGTTCTGGTGGATGTGCTTAACATATATCTTCTGGATGCATACAGTAACGGGCGGCGTGTGATTTTGGTGGTGGACGAAGCGCAAAATCTGCAGGCCGATGTGCTGGAACAGATTCGACTGCTTACGAATCTGGAAACCACGAAACACAAACTGCTGCAGATTGTTCTTGTGGGGCAGCCAGAGCTGCGTGAGCTGCTGGCTCAGGTTAATCTTCGCCAGCTTGCGCAACGGGTCACCGCACGTTACCACTTGGCACCCATGACATTAGATGAAACACAAGGGTATATTTTTCATCGCCTTAAAGTCGCAGGTGCTAAACAGAAATTTTTTACCCGTGGTGCGACTCACCAGATTCATAAGTTTTCAGGCGGAGTTCCCCGTCTTGTCAACGTGCTATGTGACCGTGCGTTGTTAGGCGCCTATGCGGAAGAAGCTTTACAAGTGTCAGCGCCCATTGTAAAAAAGGCTGCTAAAGAGGTTTATGGTGAGCCGAGCAGTCCACAAGGAAAAAAAACAAAATGGTGGATTTTGGGGGCGGCTGCGCTTGCTCTGATTGTGATGGGATTTTTCTGGCCGCGAGGCACCGCATGGATTCCTTCTGCAGCAGTGAATCAAAGTGAAGTTGTTGAGGCAGGCAAAATGGAATCTGTTGATGCTTCGGCTGTTGCTGTTCCAATTAAGTCTGAATCTGAGCTAAAGCAGGTGTTACAAGCATCGCTTCCGAACAATAATCTGAGTGTAGCGCTTTCAGGGTTGTTTATCTCCTGGAATCTGGAATATGGCAAAATGAAGGGAGCAACTGGCTGCGCGCGAGCGGTGAGTCAGCAGTTACAGTGTTACTGGGGGGTTAGTACATGGGACGAATATTTAACCCTGAATCGACCGGCAATTATCTGGTTGAATGTCGGTGCAGCAAAGGAGAAGCAGTACATTGTGATCAAGTCTTTGCAAGAAGGGATAGGCGTGGTGGATATCGCCGGCACTCTTTATGATGTTTCAGAGCAGGTGCTCAGACAGATATGGTCTCATCGTTACCTGCTGCTTTGGAAGCCGCCCGTGCAGGGAAAGCATGTAATAAAATCGGGTGATCGTGGTGATATAGTGTTATGGCTGCGTCGTAGCCTGGAGCAGGTTCGGGGGCGAAATCCGATTGTTAGAAATACTGATTTATACAATAAACAACTTGAAGGGCAGGTGAAGCTTTTTCAGCGTAAGCATGGCTTGGTTGATGATGGGATCGTTGGTATTAAAACTTTTATTGTAATCAATTCATTAATGGGTAAAGAGGCGATACCTACTCTTATTCACAAGAGGGGCGAACCTTCGGAATAGCTTATGTCTTATATTCTTGATGCATTAAAAAAGTCGGAAAAAGAGCGACAGATTGGTCAAGTGCCTACACTAAATAATGTAGGAGTGGGCGAGTTGACGCATGTTTCAAAGCCTTTTCCAATGCTCTTGGTCATCGTGATCGCGCTCTTGCTGGTGATTGCAGCTTTGCTCTATTTTCAGCTCTGGAGTATAGACGCAGAGATACCTCCAGATCGTGTGGTGAGTGAGGTTGTAGAGGAAGCGCCAGTAGTTGTCGCTGTTGAGCCTGATGTGATGGCGGCATCGCCTGCTCCAATGAAGAAAGAGGTCGTGCCTGAGCGACTTGACGATGAATCGCTTAAAGCCGGTGAAGTGCTTATTACTCCGACATCGCGCAAAGAGGCTGCAAAAACAGAAAAGTTGAAAGTGGCACCTGATGACGATGCTCCCGTTCCATTATTAAGTGAAACAGAGTACGACTTTCAGGATCAGTTGCCTGAGATGCACCTTGATGTGCATGTGTATAAGAAGCGCCGTAAAGGTCGATTTGTACTGATTAATATGGACAAATATCGTGAAGGGCAGGAGATACCAGGTGGTGTTGTTATCGAAGAGATCGTAGTGGATGGTGTCAAGATGCGCTATCAGGATCAGCGCTTCTTAATGCCTTTGAACTAAAATAAAATTATAAGTTGTTTTTGCATAGATAATCGCTTATTGTTAGATTATCTATGTAAAAACAACTGAATTATGATGGGTTGTCATCAATTAGAAGCATACTCTTCGATACCTTTTAATCATTCTACTTTATTGTCTATGCTTAAAGAGTATAGGCGGCCGAATGATAAAATTTCCCGGATGTTGTCCTCTGGAGAAATAGTTCAAATTAAACGGGGTTTATATTTGTTAGGCGAGACATTTCGTACCGAGCAAGTATCCCAGCCATTAGTGGCGAATCTTTTATATGGCCCCTCTTATGTCTCTTCAGATTTTGCACTGGCTTATTACGGTATCATTCCCGAGGCGGTATTTGAGGTGAGTTCTATGGTAGTGGGTCGTGCCCGGGCTTTTGATACACCATTTGGGCGCTTCAGTTATATTCACTCCTACAGCTCTCTTTATCCGATTGGAATACAAATTCATAGTAATACTGATGGTAGTTGTTTTTTAATGGCAAGCCCTGAAAAAGCCTTATGCGACAAAATTATATTTACCAAAAAACTAAAGGCGACCAGCGTTAAATCGATGATGGCGTTTCTCATCGAAGATTTGCGA
>CAYXVC010000148.1:0-4927 GCA_964468225.1 uncultured Gammaproteobacteria bacterium | reverse complement strand
CGCGGTTACCCTATTGCTGTTCTGGCAGAAAAAAGCTCATTTGAAGAAACTGCATGGTTACTTTTGGAAGGGCGGTTGCCATTAAAACATGAGTTGACCGAGTTTTCTGATCATTTGCGCCAGCATCGTCATCTTGAACCTCCTATTCTAAAGATGATTGATAGCCTGCCACGAGCAGGCCACCCGATGAAAATGTTACAAACCGCCGTTGCGGGTTTGGGCATGTTTTATGAAGAACATGGTGCGCCAAAGAGTGTTGTTGGCTCTAATGGTGGTGAATCACTCAAAATTTTAGCTTGTATGCCAACCATGGTTGCGGCGTGGGAATCCATTCGTAATGGCCGCAAACCTATTGCGCCTTATGCCAAGTTTTCTTTCGCTGAAAATTTCTTGTATATGTTTACGGGTCAGGAGCCTGATCCAGCATTAGCTCAAATATTTGATACGTGTTTGATACTTCATGCGGAGCATACTATTAATGCATCTACATTTGCGGCATTGGTGACGGGTTCAACATTGGCCAGTTCTGATAGTGTGATCTCTGCTGCTATTGGCACTCTTTCAGGGCCGCTGCATGGTGGTGCGAATCAAAATGTACTGAAGATGTTGAATGAAATAGGGTCTCCTGAAAAAGTAAAACACTGGTTGGATAAAAAACTGTCAAACAAAGAGATCATTTGGGGCTTTGGGCATCGGGAATATAATGTTAAAGATCCAAGAGCAACCATTCTTCAAGGACTAGTTGAAAAGCTCACCAAGAGTAAAGGGAAAGAAATCAGCCCTTTATTTGAAACAGCGATGGCACTGGAAGTTGCGGTGGAAGAGCGCTTGGCTGAAAAAGGTGTTTATGCGAATGTTGATTTTTATTCGGGTATTCTTTATGCGGAAATGGGGTTTCCTGTTGACCAATTCACGTCGATATTTGCTGTTTCCCGTACAGTGGGTTGGTTAGCTCATTGGGCAGAGCAATGCGCGAATAATCGAATTTTCAGGCCAACTCAACTCTATGCTGGTGCGCTTGATTGTCAATACGTGCTGTTGGAAGATCGAAAGTAACGATCCTTATGAGGGGGAGTAAATTCCTCCTAGAACCGCAGGGTGTCGAGCACCTGTCACGGTGGTAATATTGCCGGGTTTTTCATCTAATCTTTGCTTGGCTAACCAGGCAAAAGCGATAGCTTCCATCCAGTCGGGATCAATTCCTAATACTTCACTTGATTGAACGGTGCAAGAAAGGTGATGACAAAGGCGAGCATATAATGTTTTGTTATGGATGCCGCCTCCACATAGTAATACTCGATCTGGCGTATAAGGCATCAATGCTTCTGCGATACTAATGGCTGTTAATTCACAGAGCGTTGCCTGAATATTTTCCGCTGAAACAGGTTGAGTAATAGTCTGTATACATTGATCTAACCATTGTGCATTGAAATATTCCCGCCCCGTACTTTTGGGGGAGGGAAGTTTGAAGTAAGGGTCGGAGAGCATTTTCGAGAGCAATGTATGGTCGACCTGCCCACTGGCAGCCCACTGGCCATCTTTGTCGATTATACTTCCTTTTTTCTGGTGAACCCAGCTATCCATAAGAACGTTGCCAGGGCCTGTGTCAAAACCGGTCACAGGTTGACTGGGGTCGCGAGGAAGAATGGTTATATTGGCCATGCCTCCAATATTTACGACCGCTCTATTTTCTTCGGAGCTGCGAAGAATAGCATTATGGAATGCAGGAGCAAGTGGTGCGCCTTGCCCGCCCGCTGCAACGTCATGTCGCCGAAAATCTGCAATGGTAGTAATTCCAGTCTTTTCGGCAATCACATTAGGGTCTGCTATTTGTAGCGTATAAGGTGCTTTTTTTTCAGGGTGGTGGCGTATGGTTTGCCCGTGGGAGCCAATGGCGCAGATATTGCCAATGTCTATTTTAGCTATATCAATTACTTTTTGTGCAGCCGTGGCAAATAATGATCCAAGCTCCACATCCAATTCGGCCATCTCTCCAACTTCGCCGTGAGCACACAAGGTGAATAAACGTTTTCTTAATTGGAAAGAAAAATCTGTATTTGCATAAGAAATTAATGCGGGAGTGGTGGTTGAAAAGTCCACGAGGACAGCATCAATGCCATCCATGCTGGTGCCTGACATCAGGCCAATAAATAAATTTGATTTGGGCATTTTTTATTGCAGTAATGCAACTTGGGTGTCTTTATGACGCTCAACTATGGCGAGCATTTGTTTGGCGTGTTTTTTAAAGTCGGCTTTAAACTTTGAATTAATAGGTGCTGCGTTGGGCAGTTTGACTTTTAAAGGGTTGCGGTGAGAACCATTAACGCGGAATTCATAATGTAAGTGTGGCCCTGTTGCTAAACCTGAACTTCCAACGTAACCAATGATTTGGCCCTGCCTGACGCGTTTGCCATTACGCATGCCCTTGGCAAAGCGAGACATATGAGCATAGAGTGTGCTGTAGCTTTGGCCATGTTGTAAAATAATTGTATTTCCATAGCCACCTTTGGTGCCTTTGAATGAAACTTTTCCATTGCTTGTTGCTTTGATCGGAGTGCCTTTTGATGCGGCATAATCAACACCTTTATGGGCACGTATGCGGTTTAGTACCGGGTGTTTTCTTTTAAGGTTAAAGCGGGAGCTAATGCGTGCAAAGTCTACCGGAGTACGCAAAAATTCTTTGCGCATGCTGTACCCTTTTGGGTTGTAATAATCGACATGGTCATTGCTGTCTTTGTAGCGAATGGCCTGAAATGTTTTATTGCGGTTAGTAAATTCAGCGGCCAGTATTGCTCCATTACCTATTTTTTCTCCGTCACGATAAAGCTCTTCATATAAGACAGAAAAATTATCACCTTCTCTGATATCCAGAGCAAAATCGATATCCCAGCCAAAAATTCCGGCCAGCTCCATGACGATGTTGTCTGAAAGATCAACATCCATTGCAGCAAGGAATAGTGAATTTTTGATGGTATTACTACGAAAGCTAGTCTGAATATCTAAAGGGTTGTAATCTGTTTTTGCTACAAAACCATTTTCTTCTTTTTGAACAACTAATGTATCCGTTTCGTTGATTTCATAACGTAGTTCTTGAAGTTGTTTTTCCTGATCAAACTCCAGTATGAGTCTATCTCCAGGCTGAATACGTTTTAGTACAGATGTTTTTTTGCCAAGAGCCATGATGTTATGAAGCGTGATAGAGTTAATGTTGTGTGCTCCAAAAAGTTTGGAAAGGCTATCTCCACTTTTTATTGTGATATTTTTTATGTCGCGAGTGAGTTCTACTGGCTCAATTTTGATGAGAGGTGTAACTTCAGGAATATCAGTCAGTAAATGTGAGCGAACAGTATCGCTTTCAATTGAGGTGAGCTCTATTTTTTTTGTCGCTTTAGCATCATCCGTTGCGAAGCCAAAAAAAATAGTAATGCTCAGCAAGCAAATGCAAAATAAGGTGATGACATGAGAGGTTCGTTTGCCATTCTTGGTTGAGCGTTTAAGCGGTAAAGCGCTGTGGTCACGAATAATAATAGGTTTGGATGTCACTTTTTCTCTCACGGATGATGACTCATGGCTAACATAGCCTGATTAGACGTGTTAGGTCAATAGTTTAAATTTCATTTTCACGAATGAAGTCCATGGTATTATCGGCATATTATTGAGGAATGTTTAGGAAATATTAATGGGAACAATGGCAGGTGCTCTGTTGGAAATTCAGCGTGGAGCCGACGAAATTTTATTGTTGGACGCTTTAAAAGAGAAACTCTCACGAGGCAAGCCATTACGGATTAAGGCAGGTTTTGATCCAACTGCGCCTGATTTGCATTTAGGGCATACCGTATTATTGAATAAATTACGTCAGTTTCAGGAGTTAGGGCATGAAGCGTTATTTTTGATCGGTGATTTTACCGGCATGATCGGTGACCCAACAGGGAAAAATATAACGCGCAAGCCGTTGACTCAAGAAGAAGTTGTTGCTAATGCGCGTACTTATGAAGAGCAAATTTATAAAATTCTTGACCCTGAAAAAACAGTAGTCATGTTTAATTCGCAGTGGATGGGGAAAATGAGTGCCGCAGATCTAATTCAGTTGGCATCAAAGCAAACGGTTGCGCGTATGCTGGAGAGAGATGATTTTAAGAAGCGTTATGCAAGCAATCAATCTATTGCAATTCATGAATTTATTTATCCATTAGTACAGGGCTACGACTCTGTTGCAATGCGGGCAGATGTTGAGTTGGGAGGAACAGACCAAAAATTTAATCTTTTGGTGGGGCGTGAATTACAGCGCCAATATGGTCAAGAGCAGCAGGTTGTATTAACCATGCCGTTATTAGAGGGCTTGGACGGCGTACAAAAAATGTCTAAATCTTTAGGCAACTATATAGGGATTACTGATGCACCCGATGATATGTTTGGCAAAATCATGTCCATTTCGGATGTTCTCATGTGGCGTTATTTTGAATTGCTCAGCGCTTGCTCTATTGATGAAGTTGAAGGCTTTAAAAAAGAAGTGCTGGATGGTAAAAATCCACGCGATATTAAATTTATTCTAGCTAAAGAGATGGTTGCGCGTTTCCACGATGCTAAAGTTGCAGAGTCATCGCAGAAAAAATTTGTGGAGCGGTTTCAAAAAGGAGTTGTTCCGGACGATATGCCAGAAGTCGTTGTTGATGCCCAGGGCAAATCGCTTTTGATTGCAAATATACTCAAAGAAGCAAAGCTTGTTTCAAGTACTTCAGAGGCTATGCGTATGGTTAAGCAGGGCGCTGTGCGTATTGAAGGTGAGCGAATAGAGAACCAAAAACTGGAAGTTTCTCAAGGGACATCACATGTTTATCAAGTAGGAAAACGACGTTTCGCAAGAGTGACTGTAAAATAAATGAAAAAAGTAGTTGACGAAAGAAATGTAGGGTGTAGAATGCGGCAC
>CAYXVC010000147.1:0-4945 GCA_964468225.1 uncultured Gammaproteobacteria bacterium | reverse complement strand
AATATCTAGCTTTTTATATGTTTTTCAATGGGTTGTAGTTTATGGATGGGAACTACTTAGCAGCTCAAGAAAGTTAACACGACTTTTAGCCGCAGTACTTTCAAACCAAGCGAACAGCTCATTGCCAATATGGATGCAGTCACCTGTCTTGCCCTGATGGCAGTCCATAACGAAGCAGATCGCTTTTTTCCTGGTGAAATAGGTCAAAGTCTTTGGTCAGCATCTGACTTAATTGACCGCTGGACATATCAATACCGAGATCGTATAGCTGTTCTAGCAACAGGGATTGAGTGACGTGCTGATGATACAAGATAAACTGTGTAAGTTTAGCCCCCCAATGACCACTGTAATCATGCTTTTGTGTAACTAGATGTGTGTGATTACAAGACCTACTACCTTTTTGGTAGCAGTTGTATTGGTTCAGCTAAGGCGGTGTTATTGCCAAACACCAACGCAGAGCTTGCAAGTAGACCGAAAGCGGTATCTATTGCGAATAAGCAAATTTTATTGCATAAAAGGTTCGGTATGCATGTTCGATTTTTATTAGTCATTTGCATTTTCCTTTTAAAGATTAGAGATGAGAACCCCAAACTTTGGGGTTCTCATGATACGGGCATTACGAATTTATTTGCCCGAAAGGATCTTTATTAAGGTATAGGGCAGTCCGTACGACCAAAGTCGGTATTAAATAAGCCAAGATCAGTGCCGTCTACATCACCGTCATTGTCGAAATCACCGTTACAAGGAGTGACAATAGTACAATCCGTGCGGCCAAAATCGTTGTTGAATAAGCCAAGATCAGAACCATCTACATCACCGTCACCATCAAAATCACCATTGCACAGAGAACCGGAAACTGCCAGGATTGCAGCGTCAGCCTGAATCAACCCAAAGCCACTATCGAAGTCGAATCCAACCGGTAAGTTGTCAATGCCACTTGGCGATCTGCGAACAATATCAATCGCGGTACTTTCCATCGCTGTATAGATTTCATCGGGTGTTAGCGAGCCTGATCCACCTGCAGCTTCTAGCATCAGCGCAGCAACCGCTGCAGCATGTGGTGCCGCTGCGGATGTCCCAAAAAAATTAGGGAAACTATCCAAATCACTACCATCTCCCGGGTCGCTAATATCGCTTCCGAAAAAAGTCGTATTGGTACCATCTGGTGCGACTATTTCAGGCTTAAGTCGTAGCTCTACAATAGGGTTCCCGGAAAGATCGAACAATATTGGTGTACCTCCCGCTGACGAGAAATCATTCAGGAAAGGAGTTGGCGTAAGAAATTCGGGAGTTCTTGCATAGAACGCCGCTCCTACAGCTTCCGCGCCTGCCGCATTGGCGTGCCCCGTGGATGTGTTGCTTGCCGTGTCATGCTCGTCGATCGAAACACTATCTCGAAATACGATATATTTCAGAAAATCATTAGACGTCCCGGTAAATCTTGAGATTGCAACATAGAGAGTTAACGAACTACCTGTTATGTTTGGCTGGATTACTTCGATCGGGTCGGAGCCAATATTGTCAGTCGCTCCGCCAATAGGACAATTAGTCATATCTACTGGATCTGTATCAGATAAGCATAAGAAAATATCGTAATCGGAAGCTGATCCCGGAGCACCGCTGACTACAAAATAAGGTTCAGCCCATTGAAATGAAAATGTTGTGTTACCCACAGGAAGAGTAATTTGCTGGTAAATATCGACGCCACCTCCACTGGGGTTAAAATTATGCAGCTCCCCCCCGAAAATTGCTTCGAATTGCCCACTTTGGCGGAAGTTGGATTCGTAGGAAACACGCCCACTATTGCCGGCTGATGAAAAATAAGCGACACCTGAATTTTTTACGGTATCAACGGCCTGAGCAATAATACCGTCTTGAAAAAATGGTTCGGCGAAATAAAAGATATCATCGTTAATAATGTCCGCTCCGAGTCCCTGCAAATCCATAATTCCGCTGGCGAAGGCTGCTTGACCGTTAAATGCCGTGTGAAAAGCTTGTGCCGCCCCTGGTGCAACATCAGCGATCAGTTGCATCATCCCACGGCCTTCGTCAGTAGCTGCACAGGCAGAATCATCAAGAACATTAACTCCGGAGGGCAAATCACCCGATAAGACATCTGCGGCCGCGCCTGAAAGACAATCGTAACTATCCGATAGCGTCCCGACTAAAATACCACTTCCATTAACACTAAAATCCGTTCGGGCGATATCTGCACGCATTGCAACATCCCCTTGGCTGGTAATACTTCCGACGTTTTTGTTGGATGTTGCTGGTCGAACAAAGTTTAAGCTTGATAATTGCGCCATTTTATCGATGGCTTTTATCGGGCACCGCGCAGAAACCATTCTTTTATGCGATTGAATTTTTGTACAACCTAAGCGTTGCAGATCTGTTGCCAGTGCTTGTGTGTCGCTCTGAGCGGTAGCATCAATTATTACAAGGTTTTCTTTGCCCCGTATCGGTAAGCGGGAGTTTTGTGGCCTGAATAGATCGTCTGTTCTCTGTTGAACCCAGAGGATATGTTCGTGCCTCAATTCAAGCAATTCAAAATCTATTTTGTTCTGCAACGGACTTTTCTGGCCAGCAGGCAGCCTCAATGAGGGCTTGATATCTAATAAAGGTCTCTGAAGTTTACCGGGCGTTTGTCCAAATGCTTGAGTAGTCAATAAGACTGTGAAAAAAATAGCCGCGAACATTGTTCGTGCTGTTGAGTAGGAGTTTGTAATAACTTTTTCCATTATTCTTCCTCAAGTGAAATTCAGTTACTGGGCTATATGCTTGATGCAAGTAGCCACACGAGATGCCATACACAATAAAAAACCTAAAGAACGCGGTAGAACAGGCTTTTCGCGTACGTTTTTGGGTGGAAAATTCAGCTTTCTATTGTCAAATTATCAAAAACCAGAACCACAACATGCAGTATTTACAATGCTTTCGACGAGTGTATAGCTCGTTTCAGTTAAAACTTAACAAAATTTAACGTGATAGATACTTTGACTAGATTAAATGTATTTTTCTCAAATACACCGGGTATGTTGACGATAAAGAGTGTTTTAAGTTTTCCAAGAGACTAACGCCAAACGTAAATACGAGACGCTCTTAAGGAATCCCATATCATATTGGGGTGAAATTCAACTGTTGTGAATCCTTGGAATGTATCCTGGAACCGGAGCGATTGAGCACAGATCTACTTATTCTTGATCCAGCGTAGGCGACCCGGAAGGTCGCCTAAAACAGGTATATTGACGACAGAAAAGTCAGACTATTTTATACTTTTCTTTTACGCCCAATCCCAAAAATCGAAGCTAATCCAAAGCCGAACAACCATACGGTAGCCGGAATCGGTACGGCGTTGACGTTAACCGTTAATTGCGGTGTTATGGGGTCAAATACGTCTCCGTTAAGAGATGTCCAATCATCAACGGTATTGCCACGATCAAGTAATTGGAGTGTGTGCGAGGCATTGGCCATCAATTCTATTGAACCTAACTCGAGCAAGCCTGTTAAACCCCCTCCTAGCCTACCCTTAGCCCATGTGACCCGTCCTCCGGGTGCGTCTGTAGGATTTCCACCAATGAACCAATCAGCTGTATTTGTTGACACAGATTGAAATGTTGCCGCAGTATCATCAAAATCAGCAAAGCCACCCCAGCTTAGAAGATCATCGGGCGCTGTTACTTCAGCGTAAAGAGTCGCTGTATAAGTGTCACCCGGATTTAATGTGATCGTCGCATCGGCAACCATATCGCCAGTGGCATCCCAAAAAGCTATCACTCCAGCATAGCCCGCGCCGGAAAACCCTGCGAAGCCTATGCTAACTATTAGTATTGCAAGTAGTTTTTTCATTTCTAAATCCTTAATTTTATTTTGTTAAAAACTTTAAGTTATAAAAAACATAATTTCTATTCCCCCCCCCATTGTACCTAAGTACAGCAATCCATTAAGTTCGTACCTAATTTATACCACCATGACTTTGCCTTGAATAAGCTCATTTATAAAGGTTTAGCCATAGGTTCATTGAAATAATCAACGAACTCCATGATTTTGTTATTTATCTTCTTTTTAAAACTTCTTCTTGTGACCACTTTTTTGCCAACAGACCAAGCCATACCACTACTTCGCGACGCATGTTTTAGCGTGTAGTGAAAGACGATTTTTTATCAGGCTCGCTAACAAAGTCTTCTTCCCAGCTCTTGGTTAATACCACAATAATCTCTTAGATACTGAACCAGTGATTCCAACTTAATGTGTGTTTAGCTAGTCACCCACAATAATGATACCTTTCTTAGCCTGGATTTTCAGTGACCATGCTTAAGAATGAAATCTTTTAAATCCTCTTCTGTTCGTGTTTCTCCACACGTCCCCATTATTTTACCTGTCGACACTATCAGGCCAGCAATTAATGTCTGAGTTCCATGTCACCCACATTCAAACTCAATGGCTGGAGGATTTTTGGCGCCATGGGTAAATCAGGGGGGGGAATCTTTTCAAGTACCTGCACACCCCCTGCCGCTATTTTATCTTATTGTATGTGTGCTCGAAGAGCTTTTGCTTGTGGGGTCTTAAACTCTCCAACAAGCTTGTTTAATGTTTCTTTTTCTTGGTCTGTCTCTGTATTTTTACTGGCGATAGTTACTGCCAATTCTACAACATAATAGAAACCATTTGTTTTTATACGAATTTATGGGTTGTCGTACTAGTGATGTTCAAATTTCGTCGACCAAAACTAGTTAGTGTTTTCATATGTGAGCAACATAACATGGAATTCTTTGCTCTACAAGTATTAACATTATCTAACGGGTGTGATTAAAAGTGATGCAAGATAAATACAGTTAATAAATTTTCAATAAGTTACGTATACGTACGATTTTCGTAACTTCTCATTATTTACCGGCACCTTTAAAATCAATTGGTTACAGTGCATAAAAATTGGACGTTTTAATTT
>CAYXVC010000146.1:0-5016 GCA_964468225.1 uncultured Gammaproteobacteria bacterium | reverse complement strand
ATCCCAATGACCTCATCCCCCTGGTTTAACAGGGCCTGAGCGACATAGGAGCCAATAAATCCAGCCGTTCCAGTGACAAGTATACGCATGAATTTTCCTTGTGCCTCGCTATTTTGTTATAGCCGACCATCTGTCTCATTAGCTGCAAAAAGATATTTTGCATCAAAGATGACCGCGCCAGGTTTGCATAATGTTCTAATCTTTTTGATCCCCATCTCTTTGAATTCATCATGGGCGACAGCAATGATAATGGCATCGTAAGTGTTAGGCGATAAGGTTTTTTCAAGCGTTATGTTGTATTCATGTTTCGCTTCATCAGAGTCTATCCAGGGGTCATAAACTGAAATATTGGCGTGATAGACCTTAAGCTCTTCCATGATATCGATGACTCTCGTATTACGCAGGTCAGGGCAGTTTTCTTTAAAGGTGAAACCAAGTAACAGGACATTGGCATCTACAATAGAGCGCCGATGTTGTGCCATCAAACGAATGACTCTTTGTGCGACGTATTGCCCCATGTTGTCATTTAATGCGCGGGTTGCCGGGATGATGGTGGGTGTGTAACCAACTTCCTGAGCCTTATGGACAAGATAATAAGGGTCAACACCAATGCAGTGGCCACCGACTAATCCAGGACGAAAGGGGAGGAAGTTCCATTTGGTACCGGCTGCTTCGAGCACCTCCTGGGTATCTATGCCGAGGTGGCCAAAAATTTGGGCTAACTCATTGATCAGCCCAATATTGACATCTCGCTGGGTATTTTCGATCACTTTAGAGGCCTCTGCCACTTTAATCGAACTAGCCTTGTGTGTTCCTGCTGTGATCACAGTCCTGTATAAATCATCGACAAAATCGGCTGTTTCAGGCGTAGATCCGGATGTCACCTTTAATATATTGGTAACTCGGTGTTCTTTGTCTCCTGGGTTGATTCGTTCAGGGCTATAACCAGCGAAGAAGTCTTTATTGAAGGTTAGCCCAGAGGCTTGTTCCAGGAGCGGAATGCAGGTTTCTTCTGTTGCTCCAGGATATACAGTTGACTCATAAATGACGACATCGCCTTTAGAAATGATTTTTCCAACGGTGCGGCTTGCACTCTCTAGTGGCGATAGATCGGGGCGCTTATGGTTATCAATTGGTGTTGGAACGGTAACAATGTAGACATTACAGTCCTTCAACCCTTCTGGATCGCAGGTGAATGTTAGCTGCTTCGCTTTAGCTAATTCGTCCGGTGTCACTTCAAGAGAGCTATCTTTGCCAGCTTTTAACTCGTCAATACGTTGCGGAATAATATCTAATCCGATCACCGGCATGATTTTTCCAAACTCGACGGCAAGTGGTAGGCCGACGTAGCCAAGACCAATCATGCCTATTTTTACCTTATCTTGTGTCAGCATACGATGTGCCTTTTTTGTTGGTTATTTACGCCCGATGGCATAGTAGGTGATACCAAGGCTGTTTACAGTTTTTGGGTCATAAATGTTGCGCCCATCAAAGATGGTGGGTGATTTGAGTTGGCGCTTGATAAATTCAAAATCAGGGCTGCGAAATGCTTGCCACTCGGTTACGATAATTAAGGCGTCGGCACCTGACAGGGCGCTGTTTGCATCTTCGCAAAGTGTTAGGTCTGAGCGGCCCCCATAAATTCGTTGCGTCTCCTGCATTGCCTCAGGATCATAGGCCTGTATTTTAGCGCCGGTCTCCCATAGTGCTTCCATCAGGGTTCGGCTAGGAGCTGCGCGCATGTCATCGGTTTTTGGTTTAAAGGCGAGTCCCCATATCGCAAAGGTTTTTCCCTTTAAGTTGCCATCAAAGTGCCGCTCGACTTTCTGGAAGAGTACGTTTTTTTGACGATTGTTGACTGTCTCGACAGCTTGTAAAAGCGGTGCATCGTAGCCGATCTCACTGGCGGTGCGCTCAAGTGCCTGTACGTCCTTGGGAAAGCATGAGCCTCCATAGCCACAGCCAGGGTAAATAAAGTGATAGCCAATACGTGGATCAGAACCAATACCGAGGCGAACCTGTTCGATATCAGCGCCAAGGCGTTCAGCCATATTGGAGAGTTCATTCATAAAGCTGATTTTAGTCGCTAACATGGCATTAGCCGCATATTTAGTGAGTTCTGCAGAGCGAATATCCATCACAACAAGCCGATCATGATTTCGGTTGAATGGGGTGTAGAGTGCGCGCAGTAGTTCGGTGGTGCGTGGATTGTCGGTGCCGATCACAATTCGATCTGGCTTCATAAAATCATCAATAGCAGCACCTTCTTTGAGGAACTCAGGATTTGATACGACGTCAAAATCAACATTCAAACCTCGTTTTTCGAGTGCGCTGATGACAGTTTCATGTACTTTGTCTGCGGTGCCAACGGGAACGGTTGATTTATTGATGATGACCCGATATTCGCCCATGTGTTCACCAATGCTTTTGGCAACCGCTTTGACATACTGTAGATCAGCGGAGCCATCTTCATCGGGTGGGGTGCCGACGGCAATAAACTGGAATAGTCCATGGGATACGCCGGTTTCTATATTGGTCGTAAATGACAGTCTGCCCGCGCTTATATTATTGCGGACTATTTTCTCTAGTCCGGGTTCATAAATTGGCATTTCGCCGCAGTTTAGCATTTTAATTTTTTTTGGATCGATATCAACACAGACAACATCATTGCCAACTTCAGCGAGGCAGGCTCCTGTGACAAGACCAACATAGCCTGATCCAAAAATGGTGATTTTCATCGTTTAAATTCCATGTATTAAATTAACTTACAAAAATGTAATGTTATAAATGCTATGATATTACATAAATGGGGTGAACGGCACGATTTTTATGGGGTTTAGCTTGGTCAAGTGAATCTGACTTTCTATGTCAGTCCGATGAAAGCCTAGTTTCTAGAGTGGTAGTGGTAAAGCATACGTGAAGATGCCCGATACAGCTTGTTTAGCGTTTACAATGATAAGTGATTTAATATGGTAAGAGTATTTCGGCACTATATTCCAACGGCATTTCTTTTGCTGGGAGGCGTTGAGGCCCTAATTTTAATATTGTCCGTTTATCTTGGGGCCTTGCTACGTCATTTAGGCAGTGACTCGGGGCTTAGTTATGATGTTTTTTTCTTTGGCAAAGCCCTGTTATTTGCAGTTGTGGTGATGAGTTCGATGACCTTTATGGGGTTATATCAACGCCATATGAGAGAGGGAATCGAAGGTGTTTTGATTCGTGTTACCGCAGGCCTGATCCTTGGGCTTGTATTGTTAAGTATTATATATTATATATTTCCAAATTCGACTTTAGGGCGTGGTGAGTTTGCATTATCTGCCGTTGTTACTTTGCTTTGCATCATATTTGTGCGTTTTATATTTGTACGCTATGTGGATGATGACTCTGGAAATCGGCGTATTCTGGTGTTAGGTGTCGGCACCCGAGCTAAGGCTATTACTGATTTGTTGCGGCGAAAAACTGACCAGCGTGGATTCACCATTGTAGGGTATGTCAGGTTTCCTGGCGAGCGAGTGGCGGTTGAACAAAATATTATTTTACATGATGTAACCCTATTAGAACTGTCCCTAAAGCATCAAATTGATGAAATAGTGGTCGCGATTGAGGATCGGCGCAAGAGCTTTCCGATGCATGAAATTGTTGACTGCCGCATGAGTGGCGTTGAGGTGGTTGATCTACTGACATTCTTTGAGCGCCAAACTGGTAAGGTGATGATTGATATTTTGAACCCTAGTTGGTTAGTGTTCTCTGATGGTTTTAAGTATGGTGCGCTGAGGGTCTATTCAAAACGTATTTTTGATATTGTTGCTAGCTTGTTGTTACTGCTGGCTTCTTTGCCAGTTATCATGGTTGCGATGATCGCTATTTTTCTTGAAGATAGAGGGCCTATATTATATCGGCAAGTGAGAGTGGGGGAGAACTGGAAGTTATTTCAAGTGTTGAAATTTCGCAGTATGCGAGTAGATGCGGAAGGGGATGGGCAGGCACAGTGGGCATCAAAAAATGATAGCCGTATCACGAGAGTTGGCGGGATTATTCGGAAATTAAGAATTGATGAGCTACCACAAATCTTCAATGTTTTACGGGGAGACATGAGCTTTGTGGGCCCCCGACCTGAGCGCCCCGTTTTTGTTGAACAGCTGTCAGAAAGCATTGACTATTATTCCGAACGCCACCGAGTTAAGCCGGGAATAACCGGGTGGGCGCAGATTTGCTACCCTTATGGGGATTCTGAAAAAGATTCCTATGAGAAATTACAGTTTGACCTCTATTATGTGAAAAATTATAGCTTGTTTCTTGACCTGATTATCTTATTTCAAACAGCCGGAGCCGTTTTATGGGGGAAAGGCGGGCGTTAATGATCCTTTTCTTGATGTTTTCCCATTTCAAGTGCCTCTAAGGCGCAGCCTCATATTATGTTATCACTAACAAGTGAGCTTGGTGTGCTAGGTTATGGTTTGGCTGCCGTGGCCTTCTTTGTTTTATGGCTAATGCTGTTGACTAGTTGGCGCAAGCAATCCCTGGGACTCTATCTGTTAATGTCGGTTGCAGTCAGTTTTCTGTGGGCGGCCGTCTCTGCATTCAATGTATACCTGAATATTGATGGTCTGTCGCTGTCAATGCTTGCCATGGAATTTTTCATGATGACTGCGTGGTTGCTTGTGCTGGTTAAGATAGCCTCGATGGAGAAAGATGCATTTTTGACTAGCAAAAATAGACTTTTTGTCATCAGTCTCTTGCTGCTGGTGGTTTATGAGATAGTATTGCTGGGATACATCTTTTTATTTCCTCTGGGTAACGGGATTTTTCAGGCTTTTTTGATCGGTTTTGTGGCGTTGTCAGTGTTGGGGCTGGTGTTGGTTGAACAGCTCTATCGGAATACAAAAAAAGAGAAACGCTGGGCGATAAAATTTTTTGTCATTGGGGTCGGTGGCCTGTTTGCGTACAACTTTTATATGTTCGCAGATGCGCTGCTATTTGGTCATTTCGACGCGGTTGTGTGGTTTTCTCGTGGTT
>CAYXVC010000145.1:3846-5022 GCA_964468225.1 uncultured Gammaproteobacteria bacterium | reverse complement strand
ACTGTACCCGCATCACTGGCCTGCCTCAAAGAAAATCCAGATTTAAAGCTCATTTTGGTTGGCGATGAATTGGTTCTTAACAAATTGCTGGATCAAACGCTGGACACGCATCAAGATAGACTGGTTGTACAGCATGCTTCTCAGCAAGTTGAAATGGATGAATCCCCCCAAAAAGCTTTAAAAAATAAAAAAGATTCATCTATGCGTATCGCTATCAATTTGGTGCGAGATGGAAAAGCAGATGCCTGTGTCAGCGCAGGAAATACTGGGGCATTGATGGCTACAGCACGATTTGTGCTGAAAATGATTCCAGGTATTGATAGACCCGCCATTATTTCAACTTTACCTTCTATATTTGGTCATACCCACATTCTGGATTTAGGCGCCAATGTTGACTGTACCGCTGAGCATTTGTATCAGTTTGCCATTATGGGCGAAGAAGTGGTAAAAGCGGTTGAGAATATTAATGCACCAAAAATTGGCTTACTTAATATTGGTGAAGAAGATATGAAAGGCAATGAGCAAGTCAAAGCGGCTTCAAAATTGCTGGAAAACTCTTCATTAAATTTTATTGGTTATGTTGAAGGCAACGCATTGAATGCCGGTACTGAAAAAGTTGATTTAGTTGTTACCGATGGCTTTGTTGGTAATGTAGCGCTTAAATCAATAGAGGGTGCTGCAAAAATGATTGCTACAAAACTAAAAGATGCTTTTTCCAGAAACATCTTCACTAAACTGGCAGGCCTGATTTCTTACCCAGTTTTAAAATGCTTTAAACAAAGCATTGATCCCAGATTATACAATGGTGCAAGTTTTATTGGCTTGCGGGGATTGGTTATCAAAAGTCATGGGGGAGCAGATACTATAGCATTTCAAACCGCTATTCATCTGGCAGAAGTTGAAATTGAAAAAGATGTAACCCGAAAAATCAGTGATAAGGTTGCTCTCACACTAGAAAAAAGAGAGCAAACATGAGGCGTTTTGCAAAAGTAATCGGCACAGGCGGATATTTACCTGAAACTGTCCGCACCAATGATGATATTTCACAATTAGTTGATACCTCAGATAGCTGGATTGTTGAACGTACCGGAATCAAAACTCGACGGATTGCAGGCCCCGAAGAAACCGCATCCAGTATGGCGGAAATTGCTGCAAAACAGGCTCTGGAAATGGCCG
>CAYXVC010000145.1:2284-3746 GCA_964468225.1 uncultured Gammaproteobacteria bacterium | reverse complement strand
TTTGGAGATGGTGCCGGAGCGGTTCTTCTAGATTCGTCAGAAGAAGCCGGCATTTTATCAACACATATTCATTCAGATGGTGAATATGAAGATTTATTATATTGCCCTAATCCACAATCAGCAACTGTTTCCAAACAACACGAAAAAGGCGTGATCAACATGCGCGGCAACGAGGTATTTAAAGTTGCCGTTAATACCTTAGGTCGTATCGTTGATGAAACTTTGGCAGCAAATAGTCTAGATAAATCTGATATTGACTGGCTGGTGCCTCATCAGGCCAATACCCGAATTATTGCTGCAACCGCCAGAAAATTAAAAATGTCTATGGATCAGGTTGTTTTAACGCTGGAAGACCAGGGAAACACCTCATCGGCCTCTGTTTTACTGGCGTTAAATGAGGCCGTAAGAGATGATCGTATTCAACCAGGACAAATTGTACTACTTGAAGCGTTTGGCGCTGGTTTTACATGGGGTTCCGCATTAATTAAATATTAAAAATCAAGTAAAAAATAAAAAGAGTACCCTCGATGTTACTTGTGTCTTTTACCTTGGACTTGATGTTTTTTAAATAAAAAAATCACAATGAATAATAATTTAGCTTTTGTTTTTCCTGGACAGGGATCTCAGTCAATTGGAATGTTGTCAGAATTGGCGGAGTCATTTCCATCAGTTAAACATACTTTCGAACAGGCCTCAGAAGCTTTGGGATTTGACCTTTGGAAGCTAATACAACAAGGATCGGCAGAAGATCTTAATCAAACAGACAAAACCCAACCGGCCATGCTAGCAGCAGGCACTGCTGTTTGGAGAGCTTTCTGTGAACAATCAAATATCAAACCCGCATGGGTAGCTGGGCATAGTCTAGGTGAATATACAGCGCTGATTTGTTCAGAGGCCATCAACTTTGAACATGCGATAACACTGGTTGAAGAAAGAGGCCGTTTAATGCAACAGGCAGTTCCTGCAGGCGTGGGTGCAATGGCTGCCATTTTGGGATTGGAAGATCAACAAATTTTAAAAATCTGCGCTGATAGCGCTGAAAATGAAATAGTCTCAGCTGTTAATTTTAATTCACCGGGTCAAATTGTTATTGCCGGACATGCTGCTGCCGTTGAAAGAGCAATGGAAGCAGCAAAACAATCTGGTGCCAAAAGAGCATTACTTTTACCAGTGAGTGTACCTTCACATTGTGCATTAATGGAATCAGCCGCTGAAAAACTAGAAGAAAAATTACAAACTATAGAAGTAACCCCCCCTAAAATAACATTAATCCATAATGTAGATGCTACTTCACATAACTCATCAAAAGCCATTCTTTTTGCATTAAAAGAGCAGTTATACAAGCCAGTACAGTGGGTGGATAGTATTAAAAATATACACGAACAAGGCGTTACTGATTTTGTAGAATGTGGGCCAGGAAAAGTATTAATGGGACTTAATAAACGTATTGTAAAACAGGCAA
>CAYXVC010000145.1:0-2184 GCA_964468225.1 uncultured Gammaproteobacteria bacterium | reverse complement strand
CGCGGCATGATAAAAGCAAAATCAGGCCGTATTATCAACATTTCATCTGTTGTAGGTGCAACAGGTAACGCTGGTCAAACCAACTATGCAGCGTCTAAAGCAGGCATGGTAGGCTTTGCAAAATCCATGGCCAAGGAAGTCGGATCAAGAAATATAACTATCAATACAGTTGCACCTGGCTTTATTGATACTGATATGACCAAAGCCCTAGCTGAAGAGCAAAAAAATACACTTGTGAGCTCAATAGCATTAGGCCGATTAGGCGATCCAAAAGAAATTGCGCATGCGGTTTCTTTTTTGGCTTCTGAAGACGCCTCCTATATTACCGGTGAAACATTACACGTGAATGGCGGCATGTTTATGTCATAGTATTATTGTGACTTTTTTGAAATATCAAGTATAATTCCACCCTGTCCTGTCGTCTGGGATTGCCAGTGACGGAATTTCTAATAACTTTAATAACGCAATTCAGCAAGTGCATATAAAAACTAACACTTGCATTGTTTGAGGACTATAAAAATGAGTAAGATTGAAGAACGAGTAAAAAAGATTGTTGCAGAACAACTAGGTGTTAAAGATGATATAGCTAATGATTCATCTTTCGTTGATGATCTTGGTGCCGACTCTTTGGATACAGTTGAACTCGTCATGGCACTGGAGGAAGAATTTGAATGTGAAATTCCAGACGAAGAAGCTGAGAAAATAACAACAGTTCAGCTTGCGATTGATTATATTGAAAAAAATTTATAATATCCAAAATAACTAGTGGATGAGCCCTCATCCACTAGAATTTAGTTCTTGTTTAGAAATCCCTCCCACTGTATACATGTACCCTTTATTCTATCGGTAAACCATTTTGAACAAACGTCGAGTAGTAATCACTGGCTTAGGCGCGATTACGCCTTTAGCGAACAATGTTGCAAAAACCTGGGATGGCATCATTAATGGTAAAAGTGGTATCACTCCCATTGACTCATTTGATATTTCGCAATTTTCAACAAAATTTGGCGGTGTTATCAGAGATTTTGATGTTAGTGAATATATCCCATTAAAAGATGCAAAAAGAATGGGTGGGTTCGTCCAGTATGGTATAGCGGCAGGCTGCCAGGCCTTTGAAGATTCAGGGCTTGAAGTTACTGAAAACAATGCTGAGCGAATTGGCGTTGCTATTGGATCCGGCATAGGGGGAATTGTCGGCATTGAAAACTGTCATACAACATACTTAAAAAGTGGCCCGCGAAGAATTTCACCTTTCTTTGTTCCTGGCAATATCATTAACATGATTGCTGGCAATCTCTCCATTAAATACGGCTTCAAAGGGCCGAATTTTTCCATCGTTACAGCTTGTACCACTGGCACACATAATATTGGTGATGCTGCCCGTATCATTAAGTACGGAGATGCTGAAGTGATGATTGCGGGAGGAGCAGAATGCTGCACTAACTCTCCAACAGCTATGGGTGGTTTTGCATCTGCAAAAGCACTTTCACGTAGGAATGATGACCCTCAACATGCGAGTCGCCCGTGGGATAAAGATCGTGATGGTTTCGTTTTGAGCGATGGTGCGGGTGTTGTGGTTTTGGAAGAACTAGAACACGCAAAATCGCGAGGCGCCAATATCTATGCTGAAATAGTGGGTTATGGTATGAGTGCCGATGCTTTTCATATGACCTCACCCTCAATTGGTGGTGAAGGTGCGGCACGTTGCATGAAAAACGCCTTG
Source organism: uncultured Gammaproteobacteria bacterium (assembly GCA_964468225.1). GTDB lineage: Bacteria > Pseudomonadota > Gammaproteobacteria > JAADGQ01 > JAADGQ01 > S141-38. The sequence continues at coordinate 461 of CAYXVC010000145.1, read as the reverse complement.
CGTGATGCAAGTTTAAATACTGATCAGGTTGATTATATTAATGCCCATGGCACCTCAACACCCTTGGGAGACTTAGGTGAAACACAAGCCATGAAAAAAGTACTCGGTGAACATGCCTACAAAACAGCAGTAAGTTCTACTAAATCAATGATTGGTCACTTATTGGGTGCTGCCGGAGGAATTGAGGCTGTTTTATCGGCCTTGACTCTAAAACATCAAATAGCCCCACCAACTATAAATCTGGAAACAGCAGATCCTGAGTGTGACTTAGATTACATCCCCAATACTGCAAGAGAAATGAAAATTGAGGTGGCCGTTTCAAATTCTTTTGGGTTTGGTGGTACCAATGGTTCTCTAATTTTCAAACGATTCCCTTAATATAAACCAAGTGTTTTAATGACCCTATTAAATGGTGAAGAAAAACACTGCATAGAATTTTCTGATCGCGGCTTTCAATATGG
>CAYXVC010000144.1:3995-5074 GCA_964468225.1 uncultured Gammaproteobacteria bacterium | reverse complement strand
TTTTAGTGAATTGTTACATATGGAGACAAAACAGGCGGGTAGAGTATCAAATCAAGAAAATTATCAGGTTGGAAAGCAGATATTTAATCGGTAACGAGTAATTTTACCAATACCCTCATAACCTCACTTATATGGTAAAGAATAAGGTGGTCTATCGCCAGGAGTTTTGGTTCTTTGGTAAGCTTGAGAAATCATCAATAACAGTCACTTTATGAGGACGCTGGTTATTCCAGAACCAGAAGACTAGATTTTTTCCTTCGTGAGGCGAGTTTTTAGCGAAGGAGGGCACAATAATTCCTGCAATTCCTTTCTTGATGAACCTGTCGGCGATTGCCCAGCTGGGCGGGATGATTTTATTGTGATTCATTATCTCCCATTCGCAGGCGAGATCAGAAGCGTCAATCTTGTATAGTTTGAGAGTGTCAGGATCGGTTAGGTCAAGAATGTCGGTACAAATGACTTCATACGCGCAGAGCGTGGCCGGTTGTGGCCGATGGGGAAATCCCTGATGGTATTCTGCTAACGCGACGGTTTGCGTCATGGATGTGTATAGGGCAGAAACTCCTTTTGAGTTAAATCTACCGCCAGAGCGCCTGGCTCCATCACCAGAAAGAACATCAAAAGACCAGTAAGGATTGTGAGCACGATAGACGACTCCCTTGTAAGAGATCGTCAAGCAAAACCTCCTTCTGCAATACGATCAAGGTAACTCATCACAAGATCCGCATTTCCCTGTTTTACTACGGCTTCAGCGGTGAGGTCACCAAAACCTGGAATGGGCTCTGATCGATACCAGGCGTAGGCCTGAAAGGCTGTACCGCACCATGGAGTTGTGCGGTTAAGAATCATCACAATATCACGCAGACGTTTCTGGGATGTTTTTGAATGAACACGCCCTTTCTTGCTGACAGCTTCAACACTCAATCCAGTTAATTGAGCGACCTCTTTAAGTGTTGTGTGAAAGGTGTTTGCGATAGATTTTGGGCTCACAAAACCTTTGTCGTCAATCAAATCCAGGGTCAGGCTATTCATAATGTCTCTCCAAATACCTATAAATATGGGTATATTATAGGGCATAA
>CAYXVC010000144.1:0-3895 GCA_964468225.1 uncultured Gammaproteobacteria bacterium | reverse complement strand
GCTGCACAGAACCGTCTGTACGGTCTAATAATAATTCTCGTGGCTCAAGTAATCTTCACAGTGTACGTAATACTGAATGTAGTTTTATCCAATTTTTATAATCTAAATCAGGAATACTTAAATGGCATTTACTTCCCGCAAACACTTACTCTGCATTCCTCCGCTAATACTGGCTCTCAGTGCCTGTAATCATGGCAATGACAAAAACGATCTTGATCCTGCTCCGGCAGAAAAAGGAGCCATCATTAATGGTGCTGCAATAAAAGGAATTATCAAAAACGGATTGGTTGAAGTCTATGGCGTGAACCAAGGGCAAGTATCCAGTAACCCAATCATCACGGGCACTACTAGCACAACAGGCAGCTACTCCATCACCTTGCCTGTAAACTATTCGGGGCCTGTTCAGATTATAGTCAAGGGCAAAACTGACGGTTCATCAAAGATGACATGTGATGCTCTGGATGGCTGTGGAACATATACTTTTGGTAGTGATATGCCATTGGATGATGTCTCATTAGAGGCGTTACTTCCAAACGCAACAAAAGGAAAAACGATCACCGGCAGTGTAACTCCGCTCACTCATATGGCTGCGGCTTATGCTAAATCACTGGGATTAGGTGCTGAGGGAATCGAAACTGCTAACAAAAAAATTGCCAGTCAACTTGGACTCAGTAATATCACAGGAACAATTCCCCCCGACATTACCAACGCAAGCGCTACAATATCTTCAGATGCAAATGAACTGAAATATGCAGCCATTTCAGCCGCCGTAGCCAATATTACCCAAGATAATTTTGATGGTGATTTCAGCGCAGCATTGGCAAATCTTTCCCAAGAATATGCAAATAACCAGGGCCAGTTCATCAACAACGAATCGACTGATGATCCACAAATAGTCAGCCTGCAAGAGCTGACAGAAGCTGCAAGCTCAGTAGTTGACAAACTTGATGACAAAACTGAATATGCTGGTATGAACACTGGTGCAAAAACAGCACTGATACAATTGAAAACTAAAGCAAGAAATGCAACCCCTGATGAGTTTACCAACACTCAAGTAAACGTCACAATCAGTGATGATCTGAAAAAAGTCAAAGACTTTGTGGCAGATGTTAGAACTTGGGGAAACATTATTGAAAGTGAAGCCCAGAGCAAAGCAGATGTTTTTGGCACGCAATTAACAATGGCCAGTGAAGCACTGAATGATTCATCAGAAAGCTTGATTGAAGCACTTGCAGTCGCATTAGTCGCTACTGAAGAGGCTTATAATGATGATTTTTCTCAAACATCACTATCTGCATACATTGCCTATTATGATGGTTTTAATGGTCTCACTATTCATAGCGGAACTATTACTGAAAACAATGGTGCGATTAAAGTCACTGGTTCCGTAACACCCGAAGGTGCAACGGAAGCTGTCACAATCGATGTTGATATAGTAATACCCAATGAAAATGGCACAACCTTTAATGCTAAGGTCACTGTCAATGACGTTTCAAATACTACTTCGACACTCGCAGGAAGCTTTGGAGATATCACACTTAAATTTGGTGAATCGGTTAATTTAAACACAAACTTTGAAGCTGGAAATGACAACCGCTCAGAACCCGACAGCCTTAACCTGCAACTTAAAGCAGTATTGGCTCAAAAAGAAACCAGCACTATCACAGATCCTGTGACATTCAGTGGTGATATTGAGGTTGATATCGTAGCCGTAAAAAATAGTGTTAATGAAATTATCACACATAATCCCACCAGCATTGTTTTGAAGGGTAATTTTTCCAATACTACGGGGGATAGTTTTGATGCAATACTCTCCGGCGCTATGAGTAATGCGAGTGTATTTGATAACACCCTTGATGATGAAAGCTCTACAAACTTTGCAAAATTTAATTTAAGTCTGGGCTTTACAGGACAGCTTGATGGATTACCCGAAGCCTCGTACCTGTTAACCGGAAACCGTACCGCGTTCAAAAAAGCGGACGTCTCTTTAGCCATTGCATACGGCACACGGCGTATTGATATTTCAGCAAAAGTTCTTGATGAAGAGAAAGGAACTGCAGAGTTTAAAATCACAAATCAACAGGGTGTGGAACTGATTGCCTCCGGTAATTTTTCTGATGAACAGATGAGTGCGATCCTGACACTTGATGGCGTTGTATACGGTTCTATTCGATACGTCCATGATGCACCTGTGGTCGCATACAGTGATGGGAGTATTGAAACACTTTAATCAATAGCATCCATGTCTATTTTTCAACACGGGCGGCGAAAAGCCGCCCTTCTTTTTTTATTTCTGCTGCCTGCTGCCCCCGCTTTTTCTGATGATATAGTGCCTTACACAAAATTTGATAGCTTTGTGTACAGCGAAGCCGTTTCAATCAGTGATTTTGTTGATGACTGGCAAGGTGATTATAAAGGTGGAAACATTGCATTACTGAACTCAAAATTGGAAGTGGGTGTTAAATACTCAGTGCTTCAATTATCATTTTTTAAAAAATATAACTATGAACTGCAATTTTCAAAAGATACCGCTGAATTTTATTATCAGATCCAAAATAGAAAACCTCTTGATATCGGTCGCACTTACCAATTAAACATTGAACCGCAACAAATCTACAGTGAAGGTGTTCGGCTCGGTTATCAGCACTCTTTTGCAGGTAAACGCTTATCTGTTCAATTCGGTGTAAGTTATCTACAAGGGAAAAAGCTCATCACAGGAAAACTCTACGGCACAGCAATTGCCAACTCTGATAAAGATTATGACTTTCTATTTAATGTGGATGATTATTTCTATAATGAAGATCGACTCTTTGAGCGACCCATAGAACCCACCGAAGGATATGGATATAGTTTTGATGCTACATTGAACTGGCGCATTACACCCAGATTGTTTACACAAATCGAGCTCACCGATTTAGCAGGAAGAATCTATTGGAAAAATACTCCCTACACTACGGCATCTGCCACCTCTGACATAAAAAAATATGACGATGAAGGTTACTTGACTTATAAGCCTTTACTTTCAGGAGTCGAAAGCAATCGAAACTTCACTCAGAAGCTGCCCCTCTATGGTCATTTGCAATTAGGTTATCAGCTGAATTCAACGGAGTTCATTGTAAAAATTGATCATACTGCAATCAAAAATTTCACGAGTTTCGGTTTTAACCTTCCCACAAGTAAAACCACACAATGGCAGTTTTTTTATAACGTTACAGCAAAAGCCTTATCAATGGGTTATTCATCTAAATACTTTTCCACCCATTTTATCAGTGATTCAATTGACCTAAAGCAAGCTAATACATTAGGGTTTTCTTTGGTATTGACTCTGCCTTTATAAGATCATAGGTGATGCAATAATTAATGATTATGTGAATGTTGCTTAAAAAGCGATAGAATATTTGCAAGAAGAAATCGAGATTAATTGCTGATGTCTGATCCATTATTAAAAATTCTTGAAAGCGGAAAAATCATCGTCGGTGTTGATGAAGTGGGTCGTGGGCCTTTGGCTGGAGCGGTGGTGGCTGCGGCTGTGATTCTTGATCCGAACAATCCCATTGACGGTTTGGCTGATTCTAAAAAACTCAGTGAGAAAAAGCGTGAGACACTGACTGTAGAAATCAAAGAAAAAGCATTGAGTTGGGCTTTAGGCCGAGCCGAAGTTGAAGAGATTGACGATATCAATATTCTTCATGCGAGCTTGTTGGCGATGAGCCGTGCGGTCTATGATTTGAATCTGATGCCGGATATTGCTCTGATTGATGGTAATCGTTGCCCTTCCGATCTGCCATGCCAATCAATGGCTGTTGTGAAAGGGGATCAGCGTGTTGCAGAGATCAGCGCGGCCTCCATTATTGCCAAAGTAGCTCGGGATCACGAGATGATTGCTCTGGATCAG
>CAYXVC010000143.1:0-5091 GCA_964468225.1 uncultured Gammaproteobacteria bacterium | reverse complement strand
TTGTTCGAGTGACCGTATTAGTAGAGTAGAGGTAAGTTACTCTATCAATCTGGGGAGGGCAATTAGTTTGTGCCGAACGACACTGCCCACTAAAAAGGCAATCAGCGCAACGATCACCATGGCGGGCAGTGCGTAAGGGCCCACGGCGCTCGCTAAAAGAGGATGATTCTGCATGATATTGCGCGGGATGAGGGCTGTGCAGTCTTGTGTTTTGTTCAAATCGCTGCCTGAGTCGGTTTGAGGCGCAGCCGGAGGATTATGGGTAGCAACCTGAATACAGGTCGGTAGGTCTGTGCTAAACAACTAAAAAATTTCACAGTGCATGATGATTACATATACGTTGTTGAGCATAATCACCAAAAAACTGTGACAACAACTTGCCGACCCTCTTTATTAAAAGAAAATTGCCAATCCAGTTTCAGGCAGATACGTTGTACTAGCTGCAATCCCAATCCAAACCCTGATACCTCACGACTACTTCCCGTTTTTACCGGATTAGCGATACGCAAGCCGCGCTTTGAAATCTCTATATCTATCGTGCCATCTGCACTGTGTTGAAAAGCATTTCTGACCAGATTTGAGAGCACAATGGAAAACAGATCACTCTCAATGAGCAAAGCATCAATCTCTACATTGACTCGAATTGTAATATCCCGACTCTCAAGCAGGTAACGGTGATCATCAATCACCTGCTCACACAACTGACGAATATCAACCTGAGATTTATCGATAGGGCTTTCTGACTCTCTCGCTAACCACAGCAGTGCGGTGGATAATCGGCTCATATTGGCACTGGCTTTAAGCGCACGCTTTACGACTTGTTGACTTGATGTATGGTTTTGTAAATCCAAGGTATCCAGACTGGCCTGTATAATTGCCAAAGGGGTACGCAACTCATGGCTGGCATGTTTTAAAAATTGCTGCTCACGCTGGTTAAAATCCTGTATTCGATCCACTCCTTCTTGTAATTGCATCGCAATGTCATTCAATTCCTCAATAGAAAAATTAATATTCAGCGACTTTTCAGGCGTTTCACCTAAAGTCAAAGCCCACTGACTGAGCAGCTTCAAGGGCTCTGTTGTACGACGAATTAACCAGCTCACCAGAAAAAACAGCAAGAGAAAAATAATCAACGTCAACCAGAGTGCCTGACTCAATGCTGTTTTTAAAAAAGCGAGAAAATACGCCTCCACTTCGGCAGCGCCGTATCGATTGAAGAGAAATATTTCACTATAACCGTCATCCACATAGTGCAAAAAATAGAGGTATTCAGTCGGCTTTTCAGTATGACCAATCACCACTTCGATGATCTCACCGCTCTTGGAAAGAGAGCGATCAAAGTGCTGCTTCAGTGATTCAGGAACCTCTTCCCACTGCCGGTAGGCACTGAAGTTTTCACCACGAGGAAGTGCTAAATCGGGGTTTTTCGTTGCTTGACGAAGTAATGATTGTGCTTCGAGTTTCATCAGATTATTCGTCGCTAAATCTGCGGCATGCCAGGTAAAAACAAACAGCAATAACAGGCAAGCCAGAAGTAATCCTCCTCCAAGCCATAGCAGTTGCCAACGTACTTGCTGCGCCAGTGTTTTTGTGCGTGAACGTTTTTTAAACATCATCAGAAGCCGGTTTTTTTCTCAGATACAAACCGACACCCACAAGCGTGTGAATCAAGGGGTAGGCGAAAGGTTTATCCACGGCCTTGCGTAATTGGTGCAGCTGAACGTTGAAGTTTCCCGCATCCACCTCATGATCAGGCCAGGCATGATCTTCCAGTTCGGCTCTTGATACCACTTCGGGGCTACGCCTCGCCAGCAGTTCGAGTATTTTCCAGCCAGTTGGGGTCAGCCTGATTTCGCGCCCCTCACGCGTCACTCTAAGTTCTTTGAAATAGACAGCGAGAGTATCGATTGATAACTGCTCTGTTTGCGGTTGATCACGCCGATACAAAGCTTGTAAACGAGCCCAAAGCAAGGGCATTGGGCAAGGTTTCACAACATAGTCATCAATACCTGCCTGAAACCCCTTGAGCTGTTCTGCATTGGTATCACAGGCGGTGAGCATCAAAACGGGGGTGTCATTGCCTTCTCTACGCAGCTGTTCACAGACTTCAAAGCCTCCCTTTTTTGGCAACATCAAGTCAAGAACAATCACATCAAACCGATACTCCTGAGCCAGTACGACACCCGATTCTCCATGGTATGCGAAATCACACTCTGCACCCTGCAATGTCAGATAGTCGCCAATGGCAGCAGCCAGATCCACTTCATCTTCAATAATCAAGACTCTCATTTTTTCATCTTTTCGTTACCGTTCCTGCTTGTTGACTCTCCATTAATTGCCCCTCATCAAGCTTTAGTATCTTGTCGGCACAATCAAAGTATTTCTCATCATGCGAAATCACAATAATGGTTTTTCCACTTTTTTTCATGGTGGGCAAGATCTCTTTATAGAAAATATCCTTGAATATGGGGTCTTGATCCGCCGCCCATTCATCAAGCAATAAAATCTGTCGATCTTCACAGTGCATCTGCAATAGCGCCAAACGTTTGCGCTGCCCATGACTGAGATCCACTCTGGATAACAGTCCGGCCGTTGAAGTCACCACATCAGAAAGCTTCAATTTTTCAAGAAAAGTTTGAATAACAGAGTCATCGCATAACTTCCCATCCGCATCCATCATCTCTTCAAAGAGGCAAAAATCGGGAGTGATCATAGAAAAATGGTTGTGAAAGGCTTCGATATTTGAAGGTTCAACCTGCTCACTATTCAGATAAATACGGCCAGCATCCAGTGGATATAAACCGCACAACATTTTTAACAGTGTGGATTTCCCACTGCCATTTCCACCGATGATCAGGGTAACTTCACCGGGCATAAATTGCGCGGAGAGTGGCCCTATATGAAACCGTTCGGTTTTATCCCCCGTATCTAAATCATAGGAGTACTCAACATTTTCAAGTTCAAGCTTTGCACCCGAAGCGTTCAGATTGTTTGGCATTTTGGGTGATTCCAGTTGATCCCATCCATCAACGTCACTTAGCTGCAAACTATCAATTTTATTAAAGGCGACTTTGGCATCAATCAGTTCATCAAAACCACCAATAACCACTTCTATCGGCTCCAGCAAAAAGAGCAAGGTGATCACATAACCGACAATGACCTCCATGGATAGCGACATTGTGTTGCCAACCAGAAAAATAATCACCCCCAGTATGGCAAACAGCAGCAGCTGCGCCCACTGCTCGACCAGCGCCAGAAGGTTAAAAATCCGCCCGCCTCTGCGACGAATCTCATCTGAAGTGGTGAAAATCTTCCGGGTAAAAAAATGTTGGCGAAATCGGTTAAGTGTCAGTTCCTTGGTACCCATCACTACCCGCTGATAATGGCTCATCATCACATCACTGGTCTCCCGAATCGCCACGCGATCTTTTTTGGTCAACCAGAGCAGGCAGGCGATGGTCAAAAATCCCAACAGAAAAAATCCCAGTACGATGCCCAGAAGCTCCAGCGAGAGATAAGCCATATAAGCGATGCCAAAAATCAAAATCACAATATTGACCATCAGCATCGGCAGCAGGTGAAAGAACTTTTCAGCGGTTTCCATATCTTCGGTCAAGGTGGCAATCACTTTGGGTAGGCCGATGCGCTCCAGTTGCGCGAGTGGCGTTGCGATGACCCGGCGAACCATTTTCACCTGAATATCGTAACCGACATTAATCGACATTTTGACAACCAGCAGGTCGTTGATCAGCCCCACCACAAACAGGATGACAATGGCGATAAAGAAGTACTCAACCCCATACTTCATCTGCTCCAGCTGATTGCCGATGGCATCGCTGATAATGGCGATCACACTCATGCTTGCCATGCCCAGCAGAATGCTCATGGGCACGGTGATGATCAGGTACCATTTGTATTTAAGGTAGAGTTCTTTGTACATAATATTTACCTGAAATATTCAGGCCGCCAAGTGAGGCCGCCGAAAACAATCTTCATTTTGTCTCTCAGGTTTTTGCACCGCTTCACATCCCGCCAGATATTGCCAAACTCAATAAAATTGATTTTCACCGGGTTGTTGGTCTCAATGTTTTTGGTCAACCCGTAGATCACCTTTTCATTCTCCGGCTCATAGGTGCCGAATAGTCGATCCCAAACAAGTAAAATACCAGCGTAGTTTTTATCGATGTATTGAGGGTTGGAGCCGTGATGAACACGATGCACGGATGGAGTGTTAAACCATCGATCCAAAAAGCCCATTGTTTTAATCTTGTTAGTATGAATCCAGGTTTGATATTGCACCACAAAGATCAAGGCAATAATGACCATAAAGGGATTAAAGCCGATGAGGATCATCGGTATCAGAAATATCCACTCAACAAAACCTTCAACAATGCTTAGCCTCAAGGCAATGGTTAAATTGTAATCCTGAGATGAATGGTGAACGCTGTGAAGCCCCCACAAAATTCTGTGTTCATGCTCGATGCGGTGCATCCAGTAATAAGTGAAGTCGGCGGCAAGAAGTGCTAAAAGAAACGTCCAGATATTCATCGGAATCTCCCATGGCACCAGATAATAGAAGGGGAGTAGCGCAACGACCCCGATAATGCCTGTCGCCACCTTTTCGATGATCTGGCCCATAAAGAAGATCACGATATTGGCGCCGCTATCTTTCCATAGGCGGGGTGTATCAGAAAAATAGTCAACAGCCATTTCAATAACCGTGATCACGATATTGATGGCAAAAATAGCCCCGATCACGAGCCAGATTGGTGATGTCTCAAAGAGTATGGTTATTTCGTCGATCGACAACATGGTGAGCCTCCGGAAAATGATTGCCAGTTTTAGATTACAAGCAACACTCTATTCCTGATGGTATTAATGAGATATTAAGATAGGGGGCGCTCACAAATGGTTATGTGGAAGAGTAGGGGAGTGGGCAGGGTTTTTTTCGTAAAAGGGGAGGGTGTACATGGCTCAGCTCACTTCGATTTTCAAGTATAGCCTTTATTATTTTCCGCTCTGTTTCATTATATTTTTGATTCTTGACCTTACCGAGGGTGCTTCATCTCTCATGGCCATTTCAAAAAACTG
>CAYXVC010000142.1:0-5174 GCA_964468225.1 uncultured Gammaproteobacteria bacterium | reverse complement strand
CTCAAAACCGCTTTCCCTCGCGACGGCTTCTATTCTCGGACAGCCTCCTAGTAAAAATTTATGTAATCAGCAAAACAAGAATAATAAAGTATTGAGTTAACAAAGCAATAGTTCATCAATAAGCCTGTATGAAACACTTAACTTATGATCTAAATGTCATATGAATTTACATTCATATGATTAGATAGTAATATGAATTTGTAATTACATCATCTGGAATGACTCATGTGCGAACTGAATGATAAATTTTATTACCGAGAACGCGAACTACAACTGATCATCAACACCTTGCTGGCTGGTGAAGAAGGGATTTTGCTGACTGGTTTACGGCGAACTGGTAAAAGCTGGATCATTAAACAAGCTCTGGCAATGATTGCTAAACAATCAGGCAAGCAAGTCATCTACATTGATGCGCAAGATCTTGCGCACTTGGCAGACATATTTGAGGCAATACTCAATGCCTTACCCAAACAAGGCTCAGTGGATTCGCTAAAAGCCATATCAGCCAAAGGCATCACGCTACCCAATCAATTAATGAACTGGATACGTTCTCACCTGTCTGGAGCCAAAGCTGCGGGTGCATCAATCGAATTCCAGAAAGACATTGTCACTTACTGGAAGCCTTTGGCAGAAACCATCCAGACACTATTATTGAACAATCATGCCGATGGTTCTGTGATTCTGGCATTGGATGAACTACCGTTTTTTCTGGAAAATTTGCTGGCACAGGGCTATTCGGTTGATGATCTGCGCTTGTTTTTAGCCACTTTACGCCAATGGCGAGAAGCAGGATTGGTGGCTCAATCAGCCTGGAACATCAACTTGATGTGCTTGGTATTCCGCGCACTGTATTAGGTAAGTTAAGTCCGGTAACGATTGAACCGTTTACTGAGGATGAAGCGCACGATTACCTGCAACGACACACAGCAGAACGCAATATGACTTGGTGGACAGAGGCAGCTACCGCACAGGTGTTGGAGAGTATTACTGATCACCTTCCGTATTTTCTGCATAGTAGCTTGAATCACCTGCAATCACTCACCCATACCGACCAAGTTGATGCTTGCCTAAGCGACCATGTCATCCCTGCATTACACCGTGCTTTTCTCTATCAGTTCGATGAGCGACTCAGCAAGCATTATAACGATGCCCAACGCAGCCAGGCACAGCGTATACTTGATAGCATCGCACGCAATCAACACTTATCACTCACAGAATGTCAGTACTGCATAAACAATACTGATATCGACATTTATGGATTACTCTCCAGACTGCAACGCGATGATTTTCTGCGCCTCAATCAGCAACAACAGTATTGTTTCAGTCTGGATCTACTACATCGATGGTGGGCTGCTCGCTTAGGAGTCGCATCATGAACCCCGGCCTAATTGCACGCTTTAACCCCTATCAAATGGCTGAGCAGGAAATCCGTGCACTCAGCGTTGGTCGTGAAAATCTATTGCGCGATGTGCTGCGTGTTATCAACGAAAACACCAGCCAGCCCAAACTCGCCAACGAGCATATTTTGCTGACTGGACAACGCGGAATGGGCAAATCATTTTTTCTGCGTTTATTACAACTCGAACTACAACAAAACAATCAAGCACAATTGATTCTATTACCGGAAGAACAACCTAATTTGTTTAGCCCTGCCAACTTCATATACGAAATCATCGGCCTTCTGGATAGCGAGCAATTACAAGATAACAATATCGCTTTTTGGGAGACCCCAGAAGATAACACATGGCAGATTGCACTGGATCAACTAGAAAGCGTATTGCAACAGCAACTCCCTGACCGCTTGCTCGTGGTTGCGATTGAAAATTTTGATATCGCCATAAAACAAGCTTTTAATAGCCCTGCCGAGCAATCCGCTTTGCGCCATTTTCTGGAACACAACCCGAGCATCATGCTCATTGCCACCAGCTTGTTTGATGAAGTTGATGAACAATACGACCAACGCTTGTTTCAGGTTTTTTCACGCTTCCCGGTGTTAGCTTGGAATCAAGATCAGCATGTGGCTTATCTTAAACAACGCGCACAATTAGCAGGTCTACCATTTGATGATGAAGCCGGGCATAAAATTCGTGCTTACAGTCATTTTACCGGCGGCAGCCCACGTATTGCCATGGTATTGGCTGATTTATTGTTAGGACAAAGCGATGTGCTCAATACAGCAATCAACCTGCAAAGTCTGGTTGATACTCTCACCGACTATTACCTGGATTTGCTCAGCCGCATCCCGGCAAACAGCCGCAAACTGTTTGATGCTTTATTGCGTGGTGGCGAACCATGCTCACAAAGCGCTGTGGCGGAGCGGGTTCGTGCCAACCAAAGCCAAACCAGCCGTGCTTTCGCCTGGCTGCGTGATCATGGCTATATCCACCAAGAAACCAAAATACGCGGTCAAAAGGAAAAGCTGTACCGGGTAAATGACCGGGTCATGGTGCAGTTTTATCGCATGCGCTATCTCAACCACAATAAAAGCCATAGTGCACTGGTTAGCATGTCCGATTTTTTGTCTGATTTTTATAATGTGCAGGAACAACGCGACCAAGCACAACAGTTGATGCGTGAAGGAGCAGAACAAGAAGCTGGTTTTTTTGCTGAACTAGCACTGAAACAATCTGGGATCGATCTTCAGGCGCTTGAAATAGAACTCTCTACAAAGGAACTGATAATATTGATGCAGAGTGCGGCTACAACTGAGAAAACACGACCAGTCGAGTCAAGTAAATTGCTGGATACTTACACCAATAAATTGCTGGATGCCTACACTAATGATGAAACAGCGCTACAAGATTATGAAGAAGCGCTAAAACTACTCCAAGTCTGTAATAAATTCCCTGATATTTCCGGTAAACAATTGGCTAATTTAACTGAAAACAGTATCTTACCGTTTGGAGAAAAACTGAGAATCTATCGTTTTTGTATCTCTGATGCAGCTGCCCTTGGACACTGGAAAAATATTAAAACTGTTTTGGTAGATGCCCAAAAAACATTCTTGCAATGTGCGCTTGAAAATCCGCAATATGTTGCCAAATTCAAAAATGATAGAGCGCTAGAACAAATGCACCCAGTTTGTTTTAACCAGGCAAAACAGTACGAAACCAAAGCTCAGGAAAAAGAAAACATCAACCAATGGCAAGAGGCATTGGAGTTATATAAAAAAGCATTCAGATTGAGGGAAAAACTTGGCGATACAATACAACAAGGGTGGAATCTGATACAAATAGGATCCATCCTAGGTAAACTAAATCGCCATCAAGAGGCCATTAAGTTTTTCCAACAATCTCTGGTGCTATGGGAGCAAGAAGATATTTTCGGACAAGGCTTTAATCTGATAATAATTAAATTTATTCAGGTGTGTATCGAAAAAAATGCGAATATAATCGGATTGGAATTGAAACTTTTAGGACACTATCAAGAGGCCATCGAGTTTCACCAACAAGAACTGGCGTTACGCAAACAAGAGGACAATATTAATGGACAAGCCGAGAATTTGGAACAAATCGGATGGAATCTGAACAAATTAGAACGCCATCAAGAAGCGATTGAGGCTTATCAACAAGCGCTCGTGTTACGCAAACAACAAGACGATGTTAACGGACAAGCCTGGAATCTGGAACAAGTCGGATGGAGTCTGAATGAATTAGAACGCCATCAAGAGGCCATCGAGTTTCACCAACAAGCGCTGGTGTTGCGCAAATACCAAGATAATGTTAACGGGCAAGCCTGGAATCTGGGACAAATCGCTCGTTGTCATTGGAGCATGGGCAATCCTGCTCAGGCTTGGACTTTAATCGATGAATTCCAACCATCTACAGACCAACAAAAAGCCCGCGAAAGAGCCTTAAAACAACTCGGTGATGCCATTGCTGATTGCACAGCACGCGATGGTATCGCTGCGGGCTTTGCCCATGGCATTACCTTATTTAACGGACTTCATCAACGCCAGCAACATTTTGATATTGAACGTGCTGTACGCCTGCTATTACTGGATTTTTTGGAAATGAAGCTGGATGCTGGTTTATTGCGAGATTTGTGCGCTGAAGCCAATGTCATCTTTGGAGGCGCTGTTGAAACTGTGACTCAAAGTGTGCGATTCACCTTGGATTATCTTGAAAATGGCAAAGATGCCGCATGGTTACAACGCCTCGATCCTGATATGGCAACCACGGTTAAAACCCTGGCTTCTGATGCATTGCGATAAACAATCTATATTTCGCAAGGCCTCTCTTAATTTCTAGTTACACGAAATACTTATGTTCCAGTGTTGTAACGACATCAGCCATTTGTACGAAATCCTTATCGTTATGCAACAGTATCAGTTTATTGTCGATTGCGCATTGAGCAATCAGGCAATCCACGGTTGAGCGAATGGTAATGCCTTTGCGTCGACAATCAAAATAGATTTGCGCTGCTGTTGCATGACTTTTCTGGGTATCTTGAAAATGGTAAAAGCGCTGACCACTGAAGTATTGCTTGAATTGCTCGAAAGCCTGACGGTTTTTTGCGCCTTGCAGTATTTCCATGTAGATGAGTCCGTTCAATCCGAAGGCTAATGGATTAGATAATAGTTGATCCAGAAAATCTACGTGTTCAGCCTCTGTTCCGTTGATATAGTCAATCCAGACTGAAGTGTCTATCAGGTACATTACGCTGAATCAGCAGCCTTACCAGTACGTAACGCTTTGTAATCATAATCTGCTCGCAACTCACCGATCCCTTTTAGTTCGCGCAAATCAAGCCGCTTGCGATGCTCGACAAACTCTTTAAGTGCTTGATTGACAAGCTCTCGCTTGGTTTTTATGTCGCTGACAGAAAAGGCTTCATTGACGATCTCATCGTCTAATACAATGTTTGTACGCATCTATACACCTCCTTATGTGTATACTAGTGTGTTACACTAAATCATGCAAGCCGTGCAACATGTCTGCTGTGATTTGTATACTCAAGGAAATAGAATTTTGAGGCGTAGTGCCAGTGATATATTGCAGCTTTCAGTTAAGCAATCGCTAGAAAAGCCTATTGTTTGCCAAAAACCCGCGTTAGAATTCCCTGCCACCATCTACAGAGCCATTAATGCTGGAAAACTACTGGTACATTGCCTGTCGCAGCAAGGCTCTAAAAAACAAACCCATCGCCTTTACACTGTTTGACCGGAAAATGGT
>CAYXVC010000141.1:0-5190 GCA_964468225.1 uncultured Gammaproteobacteria bacterium | reverse complement strand
AAAGCTTTCAGTGATTCACTCTGATATCGGAAAAATACCGAAAAAACGTGTCAAGTACTTTTTTCGGCAGTTTCGCTGAATAGTTACGATTATACATACTAAATATGTATTCTCAATAGAAATGTAATTTACAATTTACTCTCAAACTTCAAGGAGGCATAACAGTTAATTAGCTGGCCAACTCCATTCATAAAGCCTTTTACAGAGTGACCAACTTTCAGCAGCAGAAAATAACTCGAACTTTTAACTGAACTAAAATTCATGACTTCTGCCTTTGAATTTCTATTACCATACAAAGTAACCTTTCAGCCATGTTCAGTAAAGACTCTTTTTGAAATATGCAGGGCACTCCTATCCCCAACAAAAAGTTGCCACAACTATTCCACAAGTAGCAAATTAAAACAATGAGTTAAAATCTACAAAAACACTACATTATTATTTGCAATATGACTCTAAACCAATATAAGCATGGTATGCACAGTTGCTCATTCGCTGATAATAAAACCGTAAATTTTGCTCATAGTATTTGCATACATACAGATATACTGTTATCAATTGTTCTTGCCAGTTCATGATAAATACTCCGATTAAAGTCAGGATGATAAATGGTTGTTTGGTACTCACAACAGAGGTGTAAATAGATGACGCGTATCGACGTAGAATTACCGGAAAAAATCTTTTCCGTGTTGCACTGCTCACCCAGAGAGCTTGGGAAAGAGATGCAACTAGCCGCCGCTGTTCAATGGTATCAGCAAGGCCGTATCTCTCAAGAGTGGGCTGCTAAAATCGCGGGCCTGGATCGTACTGATTTTCTGTTGGCTTTAGCGCGTATGGGCAAAGATTCTTTTCTGGTTGATTTTGATGACCTGGATCGTGAGTTAGCCCGTGACTGATAAAGTTATCATCAACGCTTCGCCTCTGATCTTTCTTTCCCGCAGCCATCACTTGGCATTGTTGAAAAGCTTCGCTGATGAAGTGTGGGTACCGGAACCCGTTGCCAAAGAAATTCTACAACGAGGCCAGCAAGACATCACTGCTCAGGCAATCAAAAAAACGGCCTGGCTCATCACGCAACCTGTCGAGCACTCACCTATATCCATTTTGGAATGGCGGCTTGGCGCGGGAGAATCTGCCGTGCTCGCGTTGGGTCTTACCCATACTGGCACTGAAGTTATTATTGATGATCTGGCGGGTAGAAGATGCGCTGATAGTCTTGATATCCCCGTACGCGGAACATTAGGGTTGGTGCTGACTGCTAAAAAACGCGGTGTTATTCCCAAGGCTAGGCCAGTCATTGAAGATATGATGGGCGCGGGACTTTATCTTTCAAAACAAATTTTGGAACAAGCGTTAAAAAGAGTTGATGAGTAATTCTAGATTTGGCAAATAACCTATGCCTCATATTTTGATTATTGAAGATGAAGCAGCCATTGCTGATACATTAGTCTACGCACTCCAGCTCGAAGGGTTTTCTACGAAATGGCTGGGGCTTGCAGGTGATGCATTGGAGTACCTGAAACAGCATCAAGTAGATCTGATTATCCTTGATGTCGGTTTGCCGGATATGAGTGGCTTTGATCTATGCAAAAATTTACGACGTGATTCGGATCTCCCCATTATGTTTCTCACGGCTCGTGGCGATGAGATCGACCGAATCGTCGGTTTAGAGATCGGGGCGGATGATTATGTGGTCAAACCCTTCAGTCCGCGTGAGGTCACAGCACGAGTTAAAACAATTCTTAAACGCGTAAGACCCCAAAAGGAAGAGCCATCACAGAATGAAACAAGCTGTTTTCATGTGGATAACGAACGATTTCAAATCCACTTTCACAAACAACCACTCCACCTGACTCGTTATGAATTTCGTCTATTACAGACCCTGCTCTCACAACCGGATCGTGTCTTCAGTCGTGAGCAATTATTAACCGCTATGGACACATCAACCGAGGCAGGTTATGAACGCAGCATTGATGGCCACATCAAAAGCCTTCGTGCTAAATTAAGAACCATTGCTCCGAACGCAGAGCCCATCCAGACTCATCGGGGATTGGGTTACAGCTACAACCCGGCACTCAACTGATGTCATTAGCCGCCCGTATTTTTTTAGTCTACTTCCTGTTCATCGGGTTGAGTGGCTACTTTATATGGAATACGGTAATGGAGGAGGTTCGCCCGGGGGTGCGCCAATCGACTGAAGAAGCTCTGATCGATACCGCCCACCTACTTGCTGAGTTTTTCCGTGATGATGTCAAAATGGAGACTTTATCCCAAAGCAGGTTCTCCACACTGTTGAGCCGTTACAATCAACGCCAGATACAGGCAAATATCTGGGGCATTGATAAAACAGAGATTAATAATCGCATCTATGTCACAGACCATAATGGCATCGTGCTATTAGACTCCAAGGGGTTCGACGTTGGACAGGACTACTCTCAATGGAATGATGTGTATCTAACACTACAAGGACAATATGGAGCCCGTTCCACCACGGAAGTATTCAATGGCGTGACAACATCCGTCATGCATGTTGCCGCGCCTATTGTTGATGGTGACAAAATCATTGGCGTGGTCACCGTCACCAAACCCAATAATATGTTACAGCCCTACATCGAGCGCTCACAACAGAAACTGAGCCAGTTCGCTGCAGGCATCATCGCATTCGGCCTGATCACGGGAGGATTACTCTCCTGGTGGTTAACGGGAGCACTCAGGCGACTGACCAAGTATGCAGATGCAGTCAGTGAAGGGCATCGTGCAGAGCTACCCAGCTTTAAAGAGAGAGAGTTGGCACAACTGGCCTCTGCTCTGGAGCATATGCGCGTGGAGCTTGAGGGGAAATCCTATGTAGAACGCTATGTACAAACATTGACTCATGAGCTGAAAAGCCCACTTGCAGCGATTCGCGGAGCCACTGAACTGCTGCAAGGCGAGATGCCCGCTGAGCAACGCAAACACTTCATCACCAACATCGACAACGAAAGCATTCGAATGCAACAGCTCATTGAACGTTTACTCAGTCTGGCGCTGGTCGAGCAACGTCAGGGGCTGGAAGAGCACGTTAAAATTCCCTTGCAGGCTCTGATCAAAGAGCTCATCCAAACACAGGAGGCACGTATTTACAGTGCAAATCTGAAAATAATCAATGAGACACCTGACGATTTAGTGGTGTACGGCGAACGGTTTTTAATACGTCAGGCGATTGCCAATTTACTCGATAATGCCCTTGACTTCACCCCGCATGGAGGAAGCATTCACTTTAACGCCAAGCAACAAGGCGATCATGTGATACTTTCAGTGAACAACCAGACATCCCCTATTCCCGACTATGCGCTCTCGCGACTCACTGAGCGTTTCTACTCCCTGCCTCGCCCGGCGACAGGACGTAAAAGTACAGGCCTTGGATTGAACTTCGTTGAAGAGGTTGCACAGCTGCATGGTGGCTCTCTAAAAATTCACAACACGGAGACAGGTGTGGAAGTGCTTTTAACTCTGTCAGCCGTTTGACCCACAGAGACTACATAAAACTCCACATAAAACACACACCCATCACACATACTCTTGCCATAATTTTCTTCTTCAACCAGAAGGAGAATCTTATGAACCGTACACTTTCAGTCAAACTTGGCACCATCGCGCTTTTAATCATCATACTCATGATTGCTTTAAGCAGGATCAGTGGTCTTATCGAAGAGCGTCAGATGCAACGAGCGCAGGTGATTCAGGATATTGCTCGCAGCTCAAGTTACGCGCAACGCATTACAGGGCCCATGCTGGTTATTCCCTACCATCAAAAGGTTCGTCATAAAAAACTCGATCCTGAAACAGAGAAACACTCTTTAGTTGAGAGTGTGGTAGCAGGAAAGCTCTATTTTTTACCCGAAAAATTCACCTTAAATGGCGATATTAAAACAGAAGTGAGAGCACGCGGAATCTATGAAACACACCTCTATCATGCTAACAACAAGGTCAGCGGCAATTTCACACTTCCAGATCAATTAGGAATTACCAAAAATTTCAATGACTATCGTTTTGAAGCGCCCTTTATTGCCGTCGGTATCAGTGATATTCGTGGCATTGGTAATGCGCTTAAGTTAAATATTAATGGTGAGAGTATTAATTTCCAACCGGGCAGCCAAGTGGCTCAACTTGGAAGCGGCGTACACGCACCGCTTAAAAAAATTGACCCGAGCAAGAATATTCAACTGGATTTTTCATTCGATCTAAAACTTCAGGGAACCGGCCAACTTGATATCACACCGATTGGGCGGGAAAGTCTGGTCACCTTAAAATCTGACTGGCCACACCCAAGCTTTGTCGGTGAGTACTTGCCTGTGAAACATGAAATCTCGGATCGTGGTTTTAGTGCCCAGTGGAGTGCATCATTTTTCTCTACAAATCTGGAAGAGTCATGGAAAAATTGTGTCACCCAATCCAACTGTCAGGTTTTTAGTAGTCGTCACTTTGGTATCAGCTTTATTAATCCGGTCGATCAGTACCTGAAGAGCGAACGAGCGATAAAATACGCATTACTTTTTATCTTTCTCACCTTTGCTGGCTTCTTTCTGTTTGAGGTGCTGAAATGCATGGCCGTACACCCCGTTCAATATGGACTGGTCGGAGTTGCATTAGCACTCTTCTACCTGCTGCTATTATCACTCTCTGAGCATATAAGCTTTTCACTGGCCTATTTGATTTCATCAAGCGCGTGTGTACTGCTGATCGGTTTTTATGTCAGCCATGTACTCGGAAGCTTTACTCGGGGAATGGGGTTTTCTATTGCTATGGCCACCCTCTACGGAATGTTATTTGGCCTGCTTCGTAGTGAAGATTATGCACTGCTGATGGGATCACTGTTAGTATTTGGCTTACTGGGTGTGGTGATGGTACTGACTAGGAAATTAGACTGGTATAGTGTTGGAACACCCACAACCAAAAGGGTCAAACTCGATTGATCTGATTCCGATAAGCTTTTGACCTCCGACCCCCACCTTTCGGCTTTGGGTTCATCGGCCTGTTTATTTTTGTGATGCGCTCCACGGCTCTCTGTACGTTATGACCTCCGCTTGTGATTCTCTCTTAACATCGCAGCCACAGGTTCCCAAGTTCCATATAAAAGCCTGTATTAGATTCATGCCCTCTTATACGTTTGGACAGGATAAAGGTAACTTCCAAACGTCCACTGGAGCTATT
>CAYXVC010000140.1:0-5202 GCA_964468225.1 uncultured Gammaproteobacteria bacterium | reverse complement strand
ATAGAGTACCTGGCTACGAACCAGGCGGTCGGGA
This sequence comes from uncultured Gammaproteobacteria bacterium, assembly GCA_964468225.1. Lineage (GTDB taxonomy): Bacteria > Pseudomonadota > Gammaproteobacteria > JAADGQ01 > JAADGQ01 > S141-38. The sequence continues at coordinate 5,168 of CAYXVC010000140.1, read as the reverse complement.
GTTCGAATCTCTCCGGGCGCACCAATTTTTAAAATGCTCACTTTTCAGGTTGTCGTTGACACACTCATCGAACACTCTTACCTCTCAAAGCCATTACTCTACGACTGATTTCTTCAATACTTACATCCTCATCTATCTATGCCCTGACGCCATTCAGTATAATCAAACAGCTCTCTCTGGATAAGTGCAATAAACTTTTCCATTTCAACATCTCCGAGATATTTCGCAAGAATTTGAACACCTCTTACTTTTATCTCTGTATCAGTAATCATACAAACTCCTCAAACAATAAAACCTCGCCCATAAAAAAAGCCGAGCACTAGGCCCGGCTTTTTATCAGCAATTAAATTACCGAAGATTTAGAATGTTGCGATGAACTCAGCACCTAAACTATCTGTTTTAGTCCCTGCTGCATCATTATTTTTCCACTCAAGAGAAATAAGAAGATTTTCAGCCGCTTGATAAGAACCATATAAAGTAGTTACTTTATCTCCACCAAGAACTGCCACACAGTTAGCACCTGATACTGCATCATCACAAGCACCATAACGAACTTTAGCACCAAAGTTACTACCAAAGTCATAGCCTGCCCAAACATCATAAACAGAATCTAAAACCTCTTCAGCACCCAAATAATCAAAACCTATTGTAGCACCCTGAATTGAATAGGCTGCATTAAGGTTGAAAACATTACCCACGGACAGTCCAGCACCAGCACCAACGATAGCTCCTGTTGCATCCGTACCAGCCGCTTCCATTCCATTAGTAATACGATCAGCAGTAGAGGCCTGAGTAACATAACCCAACTCAAGATCCAAACCTGCAACTGGCGAAGAATTCAAAACCAATGCTATAGAATTCTCTTCATTAGTTTGCCCCAACTCATTCAAAAGCGCACCAGTAACAGTTATCACGCCCAAATTAGCTGCAATGGCCACACCCGCGACATTATTACCATCAAGAGCTGTCTGATCATCAAGAGCCTTGTATACCATACTGCTTGATGTCATATTTTTATCAGGCGCATCCTCTGCTTCCTGACCAATCGGATCATTAAATACACCACCAATAAATGTAACGGTATCAGTTAAACCCCAAGCAAATAATGCTTGCTCAATCCGAGCAGATTCACCATTCAAGCCTGTATTACCATTAGCAGCCAGATTTAAATCAATATCAACACGAGCAGTCACAGCTCCAACAGTTTTAATGAAATCAATTTCAGCATCAGCGGCAAACTTTTTCTCTGACGTATTAGTTGCACCAGTACCACCACCAGTATTATCAGCAGCTTCATCTGTAATATTAAAGGTAATATCAGCAAAACCACTAACAGAAGCGCTATCCGCTTGAGCTGCCATAGGAGCAGCGAATGCAGCCGCAACAGAAAGAGCAATTAATTTTTTATTCATATCCATAACCCAATATCCTCAAATAAATAAATTTAGTTTTACAACAAAGACTGGAATGTCTGAAGGCATTTAAACCCTATTTTTGCAAAAAAGCAACATTTTTTTCATAAAAACCACAAATGCGCAATTTTTGTTGCAAAAAAGCAACGAATATATATTTTTTAAAGGTACATCAACAATGAGCACTCAACGAATCAATAATGCCGCCGCCACATCCCGACCGTCCTGCACCAGTATATTATAGGTACGACACGCCGCAGCCGTTCCCATAAATTCCACACCAATACCTGCACTAATAAGTGGCGCGACAATCTCGGCATCAGGAATATGACACCCCTCCCCCGTTCCCAGCAACACCAACTCCGGTTTTAACTCGCATAACTGCTCCATATGCTCTGCTCGCAACTCGCCCATGTTTTGCGGCAACCAGTCATCAATAATGCGATTCGATAACACAATAGCGCTTTGCTGCAATTTCACTACCATATCTTCTGACGAGAGCACATCGCCCCCCATTTTGGAACGCGGCAACCCCACCACCAGACCATCCTCCGAGTAACGACGAATGAAATATACATCGCCATCAATTTCGCGATTAAATTGCATAACAAACCTTCATACTCAACAATGTTAGAATTCACAACTTATGACATTGCAGAGTATAACTACATGTTGATTGAAACAAGTGATAATATAGCGGACTTTTGAAAACCATCAAAATATAATAAAACAGTACGATTTAGAAAACAGGTTACTCACTTGATAGACGAATTTTCCAGAATAAAACGACTTCCCCCTTACGTTTTCAATATCGTTAATGACTTGAAAGCGAAAGCGCGAGCGCGCGGCGAAGATATTGTTGACTTTGGCATGGGCAACCCTGACCAGCCTACGCCCAAACATATCGTAGACAAGCTCACTGAAAGCGCACAAAACGAGGCCACTCATCGCTACTCTATATCCAAAGGCATTCCAAGGCTGCGCAAAGCGATCTGTAACTGGTATAAACGTCGCTATGATGTTGAGCTGGATTCTGAAACGGAAGCTATTGTCACCATCGGTTCAAAAGAGGGACTGGCTCACCTTTCATTGGCGACGACCGGGCCTGGCGATGTTATTCTGGTTCCCAACCCATCGTACCCAATTCACCCTTATGGCTTTATTATTTCGGGTGCAGACGTACGACATGTTGCATTAACGCCGGACAATGATTTTTTTTCCGAGCTGGAAAAAGCGATCAAGGACTCCTGGCCACGCCCTAAAATGCTGGTGCTTAATTTCCCCAGCAACCCGACCACACAATGTGTTGAGCTGGATTTTTTTGAAAAAGTAGTCGCCATCGCCAAAGAGCATAATATTTGGGTGATTCACGATCTGGCGTATGCAGACATCGTTTTTGATGGCTATATTGCACCTTCTATCTTGCAAGTACCTGGTGCAAAAGATATTGCCGTCGAGTTTTTTACACTATCAAAAAGTTACAACATGCCCGGTTGGCGTGTCGGTTTTATGTGCGGCAATCCGACCTTGGTCGGCGCATTGGCACGCATGAAGTCTTATCTGGATTACGGCATGTTCACCCCGATTCAAGTTGCAGCCATCAGTGCACTGGAAGGCCCTCAGGAGTGTGTTCAGGAAATTGCTGAACTCTACCGCGCACGCCGCGATGTTCTGTGTGACGGATTAAATCAGGCGGGCTGGGCTGTTGAAAAACCTAAAGCGACCATGTTTGTATGGGCACACATCCCGGAGCAGTATCGACAGATGGGTTCACTCGAATTTACTAAGAAACTGCTCAGCGACGCCAAAGTTGCTGTTTCACCCGGCATAGGCTTTGGTGATTACGGCGATGAATTTGTCCGCTTCGGCCTGATTGAAAACGCGCACCGAACACGGCAGGCGATTCGAGGAATAAAGGAAATGATTCGCAACGATAACAGAGCGGCAAGTGCTGCAGGAGAGACACCTTGAAACCGGTAAAAATTGGCCTGTTAGGCATGGGTACTGTAGGCGGCGGAACGGTCACAGTACTGACCCGTAATAATAATGAGATCACACGCCGCGCAGGCCGTGGAATTCTGGTCACACATGCGGCGGTACGCGATATCAATCGCTCTCGCCCTGACAGCGCTACAGATATCACATTAACAACCGATCCGTTTGAAGTGGTCAATAATCCCGGTCTGGATATCATCGTTGAACTCATAGGCGGTTATGATCTGGCGCGTGAACTGGTATTGAAAGCCATTGAAAATGGCAAACATGTGGTGACTGCCAACAAGGCATTGATCGCCGTTCACGGCAACGAAATTTTTGCCGCCGCACAAAAAAAAGGTGTGACGGTTGCATTTGAAGCAGCAGTGGCTGGTGGCATACCTATTATTAAAGCAGTGCGCGAAGGATTGGCGGGCAACAGCATTGAATGGATGGCGGGTATCATTAATGGTACGGGCAATTTCATTCTGACCGAAATGCGCGACAAGGGCAGTGACTTTGCTGATGTTCTAGCAGAAGCTCAACGCCTGGGCTATGCCGAAGCTGATCCAACATTTGATGTAGAAGGCATTGATGCCGCTCACAAATTAACCATTCTTGCCTCCATCGCTTTTGGTATTCCGCTGCAGTTTGACAAAGCCTACACGGAAGGCATCAGCAAAATTACAGGCGATGATGTCAATTATGCCGAAGAACTTGGCTACCGTATCAAGCACCTTGGCGTAACACGTCGCACCGAAGAGGGCATTGAGCTGCGCGTACATCCCACGCTAATTCCTCATAAACGATTAATTGCCAATGTTGACGGAGTCATGAACGCAGTATTGGTTCAGGGTGATGCTGTAGGGCCCACGCTACATTACGGTGCAGGTGCGGGTGCAGAAGCAACGGCTTCGGCTGTGGTTGCCGATCTGGTTGATATTGTTCGCGCGTTAACGACCGACCCTGAAAATCGTGTTCCCCATCTCGCCTTTCAACCCGATGCGCTTTCTGATTTGCCCATTTTACCTATGGAGTCAATAGAAACTGCATACTATTTAAGAATGCAAGCCACCGACCAACCGGGGGTTTTAGCCGATATCACACGTATTTTAGGTGATTTAGACATCAGTATTGAAGCCATTTTACAAAAAGAGTCTGCTAATGGTGCTCAGCATGTCCCTATTATTATGCTCACTCACCGTGTGCGTGAAAAACAGATGAATGATGCGCTCAAACAGATTGAAGCCTTAAACAGCATCAGTGGTGAAGTAACACGCATCCGCCTTGAGCAACTCAGCTAAAATTAAAGAATAACTGTTTCAGGAGAATCAACCATGCCATTCAGACCTCGTTACACAGGGCTTATTGATAAATACCGTGACCGCCTGCCCATTCATGATGACACGCGTATTATCAGTTTAGGCGAAGGCAATACCCCTCTGATACGCCTGTATAATATTCCGAAGTCACTCGGCAAAGATGTTGATATCTATATCAAATACGAAGGGTTGAATCCGACCGGATCTTTCAAAGATCGTGGCATGACCATGGCGGTTACCAAAGCCGTGGAAGATGGCAGCCAGGCAATTATCTGTGCATCAACCGGAAATACATCCGCTTCTGCGGCAGCTTATGCCGCGCGTGCAGGAATTACAGCATACGTACTGATTCCCGATGGAAAAATTGCACTCGGAAAACTGGCTCAAACCATGATGTATGGCGCGGTCATTATTCAAATCAAAGGCAACTTTGATGCAGGCATGCAGTTAGTCAAAGATG
>CAYXVC010000139.1:0-5306 GCA_964468225.1 uncultured Gammaproteobacteria bacterium | reverse complement strand
CAGTCAAAAGAAATTAAAGGAATTCTGGAAGCATATGGATTCATCGATGATAAGGGGGTGATAATCGCCGACAATGTGCCGGAATTATCCTTACCAAACCATTTAAAACATTTAGACAATGAAATTATTCAGGTAATCAATGATGCAAAAAAGAAACATCTGACAGGCCGGTTATTTTTATCTCTGAGTAATGAAAGAGGACTGAATGAGTTGCTGTCATTGTGGAATCAATGGGAGAATGGGCAGCAATTATCTACAGGGAAAACAAAATGGCGAGATGTATTTAATCAGATTTTAAAAGTTCGTCGTTGGGGCATTGAAGAAACGCTACGTGAAACGGGCATGATCGACCGTTGGCAGGATTTGGTTGAACCTGTAGCGACAAACCCTGACGGTATTACTTTTCAAATTGAATTATTCTATCGAAAAGAACTCATCACGCGTAAACGAAATGAACAACTCATTATTGAGTTGTTAGCAGAAATTGGTGGTAGAACGCTTGGTTCTTTTATTGACATGGAAGAGATTGCCTTTCATGCTGTTAAGGCAAGGTTGCCTGCTGAACAAGTGCGTCACTTACTGGAAGAGGTTAGTTTATCCGATAAAAATTTAGACATACAGTTATTCAAGTTTCCAGGAATTATGTACTTTCGACCAACAGGTCAGAGCATAACAACTTCAAGTGATGAAGTGGGTGATGAGTCAAGTTTTCCTGAAGGTAATCCTGAATTGCCTCCTGTTGTCGCAATTCTTGATGGCGTACCAAATCTTCAACATGCAGCACTTAAAAATAGACTGCTTTTTGACGATCCTGATAATTTGTCTGCCCAATATCAACTAGGTGAACGACGACACGGTACTTCTATGGCATCTTTAGTGGTGCATGGGGAATTATCAGATAGCAGTACTCTTCCCTTATTAAGCCATGTTTATCATTTACCTGTCATGCAACCTAATCCAGAAGACAGATCAAGTGAATATTTTCCTGATGATGTATTCTTTGAAGATAGAATTGAAAGAGCTGTTCGGCGTATTTTTGAAGGTGAAGGTAATACATCTGCACAAGCTCCTAGCGTTAAGATTATAAATATTTCGTTGGGAGACCCTAATCATCCATTTATTCACACGCCTAGCCCATGGGCACGATTGTTAGATTGGTTGTCTTTCAAATACCACGTGCTGTTTTGTGTGAGTGCGGGAAATTATATTGATGATATTAATATCGATATTTCAAGTAGTGAATTTTCAGCATTGTCTGATGATGAAAAAGTCCTTCATCTAATTAAATGTGTAGAGTCTCAATTATCTGAGCGGCGTTTATTATCACCAGCGGAGTCATTAAACGCCCTTACCGTTGGTGCTTTGCATACAGATGAGTCTGGTGATTACATATTAGGACAGCGTATTGATTTATTGCCAGGTGAGTTACTATTTAGTCCCATATCCCGTTTTGGCCATGGTTTTCGACGCTCTATAAAGCCTGAAATATTTTTTCCAGGCGGTCGACAACTTTATGAAGATACTCCAATTAATCTACGTTATCGCAGAGTAAAGTCATATGAGAAACCAGGTCAACAAGTAGCGTGGGATAGTACACAACAGGGTGAGCTTTCAAAAACAGTACATACCTGTGGTACCAGTAATGCTACTGCTCTAGCAACGCGGAGTGGAGCAAGAATTTATGAGGTATTGGCTGCATTACAGATAGAGCATGGTGAACAGATTCAGGAAGATTTAATGGCTGTTCTTATCAAAACCCTATTGGTGCATGGGGCAAAGCATGATAATCAAGCAAAAGAAGCGCTTATTGAATCATTAAAAACATCATCAAATTCCCGCCGTATCAAGGAGGTTATCTCACGTTATCTTGGCTATGGCTCGGTTGATATTGAGCGGGTGTTGGCATGCACGGAACAACGAGGCACCGTATTGGGCTGTGGTGAAATTCAGGAAAACGAGGTTCATGAATATCGTTTTCCCTTGCCTCCAGTTTTATCTGGACAGAAAGTTTGGCGGCGTATGGTAGTAACAATGGCCTGGTTTTCGCCAATTAATCCCTCTAACCGAAATTTACGGGAGGCAAAGCTTTCTTTTCAGCCACCCAATAACTCACCATTGAATATTAAGAGAGTGGATTCTGACGATAACCAAGTTAAACGAGGGACGGTGCAGCATGAAGTTTTAGAAGGAGAAAGTCGGATTTCCGCGTATCAGGAAAATGGTTTTATCTTACTACATGTAACCTGTAAGGCTGATGCGACTAAAAATTTAGATCAGAAAATTCCTTATGGTTTAGCGGTGACTCTTGAAGTAGAAGAAGGTGTCGATATTCCTATTTATAGTCAGATTCGCGATAGAATTAAACCGCAAGTGGCTGTTGGCACAGGTTTAGGAAATTAATAATGGCATTACATCCTGATTTTCCTGATTCGCCCCACGTAATCCTTGAGCCAGAGGTACGCTGGTTTCCTGCCGATGAAGCCTTGCGTGAATCATCCTATGAAAAATTATTACCGCCTCTTGTGCATGAGTTACGTCGAAAAGTTAAAGTCTGGCGTGAGAGTGATTATGAGGGTGCGACCAGTACCAGTATTTATCTGCTTAACTGGTGGTTTAATCGTGAGCATTTAATGCCAAAAGCGGATGGCTCGATGGCGACATTCCAGTATTACTTTGCCCAGCGTGAAGCGCTAGAGACCGTGGTTTATCTTTATGATGTGGTTAAAGCGAAGGATAAATATGATCTGCTGAGATTTGATTCATCGGGGGCAGTGTCGGCGAATATGTTTGATGAAACATGGCGACGGTTCGTGATTAAAATGGCCACGGGCTCAGGTAAAACCAAGGTGATGAGCCTGATTCTAGCGTGGTGCTATTTTCATAAATTGTATGAGGGTGGTTCTGAGCTGGCAAGAAATTTTCTGCTGATTACCCCGAACATCATTGTATTGGATCGTATTCGCGCTGATTTTGACGGGCTGCGTATTTTCTTTGAAGATCCGGTATTGCCTGATAACGGCTATGAAGGATGCAACTGGCGTGATAATTTTCAATTAACCTTGCACATTCAGGATGAGGTCAACATCACCCGTAAAACGGGCAATATCTTTTTAACCAATATTCATCGTATTTATTCGGGTGATGATGTTGAGCCATCGGCGGATGATGAAGATACCATGGACTATTTTTTAGGCAAGCGTCCTGTTGGTAAAACCACCGATTCCAAAGTCGATCTGGGCGATATTGTCCGTGATATTGATGAACTGGTAGTGCTGAATGATGAGGCGCATCATATACATGATCCCAAAATGGCATGGTTTAAGTCGATAGAGGATATTCATCATCGTTTGCAGCACAAAGATCATTTTCTTGCTTTGCAAGTGGATGTGACTGCGACACCTAAACACAATAACGGTGCGATTTTTGTGCAGACGGTATCCGATTACCCATTGGTTGAGGCAATTTCTCAAAACGTGGTGAAACATCCCGTATTGCCGGATTCTGCCAGTCGCGCCAAATTGTCTGAAAGGCAAAGCTCACGTTATACAGAGAAATACGCCGATTATTTGAATTTAGGTGTCGAGGAGTGGCGTGGTGCATACGGGGAGCATGAAAAGCTGGATAAAAAGGCCATCTTGTTTGTGATGACTGATGATACTAAAAATTGTGATGATGTCGCTGAATATCTAGAAGCAACCTATCCAGAATTAAAAGATGCTGTGTTGGTGATTCATACCAAAAATAATGGTGATGTGAGTGAGGCCACTAGCGGCAAGAAAAAAGAAGAGCTGGAATTATTACGTAAACAGTCGAATGATATTGATAGTTGGGAAAGTCCCTACAAAGCCATCGTTTCTGTATTGATGTTAAAAGAAGGCTGGGATGTAAAAAATGTAACTACTATTGTAGGCTTACGCGCTTATTCAGCCAAAAGCAATATTTTACCGGAGCAAACGCTGGGACGGGGTTTGCGCAAAATGTATCCTGGCAATGAGGTGGAAGAATATGTCAGCGTAGTGGGTACGGATGCTTTCATGGACTTTGTTGAGTCCATTCAATCTGAAGGTGTGGAGCTTGAACGTAAGGCAATGGGCGAAGGCACCAAGCCCAAAACCCCCATTATTGTTGAAGTGGATAATGAGAACACGACTAAGGATATTGATCATCTTGATATAAAAATCCCTGTTTTGACAGCAAGAATTTATCGGGAATACAAAAATCTGGCAGATTTGGATGCCGCTCATTTTGGATATAAGAAGGTGGAATACAAAACCTTTAGCGAAGAAGAAAAACGGGAGATTGTATTCAAGGATATTACAACCGATGAGGTCAATCATACAACCTTGCTGGATTCCAGTCTTGTTACCGATTATCGGTCTGTTATTGGTTATTTTTCACAAATCATCATGAAGGATTTACGGCTGGTTAGTGGCTATGATGTTTTGTACGGAAAGGTAAAGTCTTTTATTCAAAATGATTTGTTTGAATCCACAGTTGATCTTGATAGCTTGAATACCCTGCGCAATTTGTCAGAGTTGGAGGCAAGTAAAACTCTGGTAGAGACCTTTAAGAAGCAGATCAATGCCTTAACGGTTCGAGATAAAGGTGATGCGGAAATCAAAGATTACATTAAGCTAAAGAAAACTCGCCCATTTGTGGTTAAGGAGCAGGGATATATCATCCCTAAGAAAAGTATTTTCAATAAGATTATTGGGGACAGTCATCTGGAATTACAATTTGCCAGTTTTCTTGAGGAATGTGACGATATTATTTCTTATGTGAAAAATTATCTGGCCGTGCATTTTCAGATTGATTATGTCAATGCCGATGGCAATATTTCAAACTATTATCCTGACTTTATCGTGAAGTGTTCTTCGAGTGCAGTTTTCATTATTGAAACTAAGGGACTTGAAGATCTCGATGTGCCATTGAAGATGGCAAGGCTGCGTGAATGGTGTGTTGATATAAACAAAGCACAATCTGATATTAAATATGACTATATATTTGTTGATGAAAATAGCTTCAATAAATATAAGCCAAAGAGTTTTAAGGATCTGATGTCTGGTTTCCGAGAGTACAAAGATTAACGATGCTTGCGGCGGGATGGTTTATCTCAGGGTTCCTTCTGCCAGCCATTTGCAAGGCAGTGTCGATGGCAACGCGTAGGCTGCCAGTGTTTCCCTTGCCGCTGCCCGCCAGTTCCAGCGCGGTGCCGTGATCGACCGAAGTCCGAATAATAGGCAGGCCGAGAGTGATATTAACCGCCTGGCCAAAGCCTTTGTATTTCAGCACCGGCAAGCCCTGAT
>CAYXVC010000138.1:0-5315 GCA_964468225.1 uncultured Gammaproteobacteria bacterium | reverse complement strand
GAATACACCCAAGACTTGATTGGGTGCGCTGGCTGGATTGGTTAACGGCCCCAGCACATTGAAAATAGTGCGCACACCCATTTCACGGCGTGGGCCAATGGCATGTTTCATTGCGCTGTGATGTTGCGGAGCAAACATAAAGCCGACCCCCACATGATCAATGCAATCCGCTACTTGTTCAGCATTCAGATCCAGACGAACTCCCGCAGCTTCAAGCACATCGGCGCTGCCGGACTTGCTGGATATTGAGCGATTACCGTGCTTGGCTACTTTTCCACCTGCAGCCGCAACAACAAAAGCGCTGGCGGTGGAGATATTGAATGTGCCGCTTGAATCGCCGCCGGTACCGCAGGTATCAATCAGGTGTGGGCCTTTCACGGCTACAGGCGTTGCGAGTGTTCGCATCACTTTTGCTGCTGCGGTGATTTCGTCAACGGTCTCACCTTTCATACGCAAGCCAACTAGAAAACCACCGATTTGAGCAGGGGTTGCCTGACCACTCATGATGGTTTGCATGACATCAGTCATCTCTGTGTGGGTGAGGTTTTGATTTTGTGTAACAGCCTGAATGGCAGATTGCATATCCATGAGAGTGATGCCTTTTTAAGATAAAAAGTTTTTCAGTAGATCGTGGCCATGTTGGGTCAGGATGGATTCAGGATGGAATTGTACGCCTTCAATGGGCAACGTTTTATGACGAACACCCATAATTTCATCCAGAGCACCTTCTGAATTTTGAGTCCATGCGGTTATTTCAAGGCAGTCGGGCAGTGAAGACGCTTCGGCTACCAGTGAATGATAGCGCGTGGCTTCATAAGGATTGCTCAATCCACGAAATACACCATGGTCATTATGGTAAATCATTGAAGTTTTACCATGCATGATCTGTTTGGCATGAATGATTTTTCCACCAAATACCTGACAGATGCTTTGGTGTCCCAGACAAACACCCAAAATGGGCAATTTTCCAGCAAAGTATTTGATAGCTTCCAGCGAAATCCCCGCTTTATCCGGTGTGCAAGGGCCAGGAGAGATTACCAAGTGAGATGGCGCTAACTTCTCAATTGCTTCCAGAGTGATTTGGTCATTACGATAAACCTGTACTTCTGCACCCAATTCACCAAAATATTGCACAATGTTGTAGGTGAAAGAGTCATAGTTGTCGATCATTAATAACATAATTTCACCTACCTATCTGTGGGGCACAGGAGCATCAAGCCCCTCACTGACCATAGTGACCGCTTTGAAAATTGCACGACCTTTATTCATGCACTCTTCCCACTCATTGGCAGGAACAGAGTCGGCGACGATCCCTGCGCCCGCTTGAATGTGTAGCCAATCATCTTTGATCACAGCGGTACGAATCGCAATGGCAGTATCCATGTTGCCATTCCAACCGATATAGCCCACCGCTCCGCCATAGATGCCTCTTTTTACAGGTTCCAGTTCGTCGATAATTTCCATGGCACGTATTTTGGGTGCGCCGCTGAGTGTGCCTGCGGGAAATGTCGCACGTAATACATCCATTGTGCTGTGATCATTGTGCAGCTGACCAGTGACATTCGAGACGATGTGCATCACATGCGAATAGCGTTCGATTGTCATTTTATCTGTGAGTTTTACTGTCGAAGTTTTTGCAACACGTCCGACATCATTTCTACCGAGATCAATAAGCATCAAATGTTCTGCACACTCTTTAGGATCGGCCAGCAGATCTTCTTCCAGCGCTTTGTCTTCAGCGACTGTTTTACCACGAGGGCGTGTGCCTGCAATCGGACGAACCGTCACTTCGTTATCTTCCAGCCGTACCAGAATTTCAGGAGATGACCCCACGATATGAAAGTCACCCATGTTCATGAAAAACATATAAGGTGATGGATTGATACAGCGCAATGCACGATACAAATTCAGTGGTGGCGCTTCAAATGGAATGGAGAGGCGTTGAGATAATACCACTTGCATCGCATCGCCTTCGACGATGTATTCTTTAATGCGGTTGACAGCCGTTTCAAAGTCTTCACGAGCGAAACCCGTTTGAAACTCGGATTCGTCAATTTCCCGCTCAGGCATCGAATAGGGTGGTTGAACGCGTGTATTCAGCTTTTGTGTCAGCGCTTCGAGTCGTTTATGTCCCTTTTCAAAGGCATTTTCTTCGGTAGGGTCGACGTGAATAATAATAAAAAGTTTACCGCTGAGATTATCAAATACGACCACCTCTTCTGATACAAGCAATAAAATATCAGGGGTGTTTAATTGATCAGGGTTTGTCGTATTAGCAAGGCGTGGTTCAATGTAACGCACGGTATCAAAGCCAAAATAACCCACCAAACCACCAGTAAAGCGGGGCAGCTCGTCAATCTCGGGGATTTTGTAGTGTTCGGATTGATACGTTTCGATCCACTCCAGTGGGTCGTCAACTGTGATGGATTGTAATACTTGGCCATTCTCCTCAATGGTAATGTTGTATCCGTTGACGCGAATCAAACGCTGGCAGGGCAAACCAATGATAGAGTAACGCCCCCATTTCTCTCCGCCTTGAACAGATTCCAGCAGATAAGAATAAGGGCCGTCAGCCAGTTTGAGGTAAGTGCTGAGCGGTGTATCGAGATCAGCGAGCACCTCTTTCATTAACGGGATTCGATGATAGCCTTGTGCGGCCAACTCGATAAATTTTTGTTTGTTCATTAAATGTTACCTTCAAGAAGGTTGAGTGATTAATAGTTCAGAGAGATAAAACAGACATAGGCGAACTACGCCATCGTCTGTTTATCGTGCTGTGACTATTTTTCTTCTCGAAGGTTATCATCGAATTACGATGCAGCTTTAAGCAAGCCAGGCAGTTCTGTCATGCAATCCATTACAGCATCAGGCTTGGCTTCACGAATGTCTACGCCATGATTGTAGCCATAAGTCATACAGACAATTTCAAAGCTCGCAGCGCGAGCCGCTTTCACATCACTGATTGAATCACCGATCATGAGTGAGTTTTCGGGAGCAACACCAAAAAACTTGGCAGCATGCAGTAGCGGCATAGGGTCAGGTTTCTTCTTAGGCAAAGTATCACCGCTGATCACCGTTTTGAAATGATCAAAAATACCCATTTGTTTCAGCAGTGGCAAGGTAAATGCGGCCGCTTTATTTGTCACGCAACCAATCTGATAGCCAGCGGCTTCTAGTGTGGTCAGTGCTTCTTTCACTCCAGGGTAAAGCTGGCTGCATTTGCCATTGTGCTCAGCATACGCATCCATAAAAAACGGGTACGCCTTTTCGAAATCGGCTTCATCGGGTTCGCCTTCAACAGCGCCGATCAGTGCGCGACGCACGAGACGTTCGACACCATTGCCTACCCAGTCACGAACACGTTCATCACCGCAGGCAGGGCGACCGATTTTTTCCATCATAATATCGACAGAAAATGCGAGGTCAGGGACAGAATCGACCAGTGTTCCATCCAGGTCGAAAAGTAGCATTTGTGGTTTTTTTAAAGGCAACTTGGTGTTCTCCATTGAGTTAGTCAGGAACGTTTACGAAATAATCTATCTGCCTGCTTTGGCCAGTTCGGTGCGCATGGCATCAATGGTTGCTTTGTAATCGGGTGTATTGAATATAGCAGAGCCTGCGACAAACATATCGGCACCGGCTGCGGCGATTTCACGGATGTTGTCGATCTTGACTCCACCATCAATTTCAAGGCTGATATCATAACCACTATCGTCGATTAACTGGCGGGCAGCGCGCAGTTTATTGAGTGTTTCAGGGATAAATGATTGACCGCCAAAACCAGGGTTTACAGACATCAGCAGGATAATATCGACTTTATCCATCACATGTTTCAGCACATCCAGTGGCATCGCAGGGTTGAATACCAATCCTGATTTACAGCCCAGTTCCCGAATCATTGAGAGTGAACGGTCAATATGCTCTGAAGCTTCCGGGTGGAACGTAATATAGCTTGCGCCTGCTTTTGCAAAATCAGGTATGATGCGATCAACAGGTTTCACCATCAAATGAACGTCAATATCCGCTGTCACGCCATGTTTGCGCAGGGCTTCACAAACCAAAGGGCCAATGGTCAGATTGGGAACATAGTGATTATCCATCACGTCAAAATGGACAATATCTGCACCTGATGCGAGTACATTGTCGACCTCTTCGCCTAACTTGGCGAAATCGGCGGACAAGATGGAAGGTGCAATTTTATAATCCGGCATATGGGTTACTCCTAATTAATGCATCATAATGATCGCTTTCAAAGGCGGAATTTTACCCGATATTGGCAAAAATTTCACCCGGAAAACTATTTTGATTCGGTAATGCTCTTATTTTCTATGTAGAATAATGAAAAACGGAGAATTCATTTTGAAAAAGTTAGTACTCTTTATTATCACCGCATTATCAGTTATTTCGCCATTACAAAGCTTTGCTGAAGAAAATAAAGGCGAAGCTTATGCGGATGTCGGATTATTCAGCAATTATGTGTGGCGTGGCCAAAAACTCAGTGAAGGTATCGTCATGCAACCGAGTGTTGGTCTTGTTTATGAAGGGCTTGGAATTAACTTTTGGTCCAACTTTGATCGCGAAACAAAGCAGCATAATGAAACTGACTTTACGATTGACTATGTATTTTCATCCGATGCCTTCGAGTTTGATGTGGGCTATATTTATTATGCTGTTGGCGATGACCAAACTGGAGAGCTGTTTTTTTCAACAGCCTATGATGCTCTACTGAGCCCCTCTGTCACACTCTATTATGATATCGACGATGGTGACGGTGGTTTTGTGGAGTTTGCTGTGAGCCACGCACTTGATTTATCAGATGTGATGCAGCTCAACATGGGAGCATTGGCGGGTTATAACTTGAGCAATGCAACCATGGAAGAGGAGAAAGCATTTAATGGTTTTTATAATGGTGAGCTGTCTGTTTCATTGCCTTATTCCATTTCGGAAGTGCTTTCGGTCGAGGCTTTGTTGGCTTACTCATTTCCTCTCAGTAACAACGCGGAAAAAGCAATTCAATCAATGAATGATGAGGGTGATAGCGATCTGTTCTATGGTGGTGTGACGCTTTCATTGGCTTTTTAGGGCATGTATCAAGATGGAACTTAATGTGCCGATAAGGTTCACATTATAACGTTGATCGCCTGACTACAATATTTTTAAGGTTTGACAAAATGATGATAGTTCACCTAAATTAGCATACATCATGAAGAAAGTATTGATCTGCTTACTGTTGTTAGTCCACCTTTTTACAGGGTTGGCCTTTGCTTTGGATACCCATCCAGAGGCAGTCGTGGGTCACGAATCGGGCGCAAGTG
>CAYXVC010000137.1:0-5326 GCA_964468225.1 uncultured Gammaproteobacteria bacterium | reverse complement strand
GGACTTAATTCGTGTTTGTGAAATTGAACTACCACCCAACCGGTTGCCAGATGACTGGGATTTAAGAATTGGTGTTGGCATAGAAATCATATTGCATCAAGTCAGTCTGCAACATCACTTGTTCGAGATCACTCGACTGCCATCATAATTCCCCAATTCTGATGGGTTTTTAATATTAACAGAGAATAAATATGCATATTAAAATTTTATACGTATTTTATTTAAATTTAACTCAAGTATACATTAAGTTATATTACCAATTCTAACAATATATAAAAACATTTACAGTATTGTCATGGACATCAAACCAATAAACAGGAGTGTCCACAATGAATAATAAATACCTCGCAGGGATATCGTTCAGTCTGATTGTTGCGTCCGCCATTGCCTCTCAGGCCAGTGCCAACCCATTACAAGCGTCAGATGTTGCAGCACCTCTTCCCAGTTCTTTCGCCATGTCTGAAGGTGGTCGTACTTCGGCTCCTCTCGGCCATATCATTCTGTGCTTGAGCATTCCCTCAGAATGTCAGACACGAAGCGTGAATATGAGTTACAAAAATACCAGTGCCATTATCCAGCGCGCTTCCACTGACATTTCTTTTTCCGCTTCCACTATTCCATGGCTGGTTGATCCGGTAAAGCGTATGAGCATTAGGCCCGTACCCGAATATGCACCGGTTAAACTGACCAAAAAAATATGGGCGCAGTTGGACGACGTTAACAAACGCATCAACAAAAAAATCACACCACGCGCTGATGGTTCTAAGAGTTCAGATGATCTCTGGTCCACCACCGGGCGCTATGGTGATTGTGAAGATTATGTGATTCAGAAACGTGCCGCCCTGATAAAAATGGGCTGGCCATCTGATTCGGTATTAATAACCCTTGCTGATCATCCACGGTTTGGTGCCCATGCAGTGTTGATTGCCCGTACAGATAAAGGTGACTTTGTCCTTGATAATATGAACAACAAAGTCAAAGCCTGGGATCAGGTCAACTACACCTGGGAAAAGCGGCAATCACGACAAAATCCTGCCAAGTGGGTAAGTTTGAACAACAAGGTTCCGCAGTTTTCCAGAATGGCATCTTATTTGCCTGTTAAACGTAAGGTTCCAACCCCTGCAATCAAGCCTCAGTTGGTAACACCTGTTGCTGTCGATAGCGATTATCTGGATTTGGAAACAGCAATACCAATGCCAGCTTTGGAGGCAGTTTATGAAGCCCCGGCAATTGGCTATTCAGCCACCGCATATGAAGCCCAGGTTTTGAACTATTCAACCAGAGCAAGTGTAACGCGGCAAAGCACCTGGGACAAATGGTCTGTGAAAAAATTCTCAGCTTCATATACCCCAGTACGTTTGCAGCGCCGGTCGGCTGTTTTTGCCCAGGTATTCAATAACGACAGATAAAACTTTCGCCCATTCTACTGGCGGTTAGGCGAAGTAGAGAATGGACGCTCCGACAAAACCGACCCGCCAGACAAAAGCGGCCCTGTCTCAAGATGGGGCCGCTTTTTTGTAAACAAATGGGGAAAGTGAGGGGGAAGGGACCAACTTACCTTTGCCCACAAAAATGGGACGAGATGCCAAGAGGTTATTGACCAAACACATCATAGATACACATGGAGTTTTAACCTGCCATGGCAGTTGGAAAACTGAAATCAGGCAAGCAAATAGTACATCATTGGGAAGAAAAAAACAGATGCCAGCAATAAGATATCTTTCACGATCAAGTCTCCTGTCGTTTGATGGGCCGGAGTTGCTTTTTCGGCGACATAAATTGACTGGATCAAATTCTCATGAGCCAGTTGTAACGCTCCAACAGCTTTCTCGGGCTGAGGGGATTGCGCATTGGCTGGTGTTTCAGGAGACCGGGTACCATCACTAAGATGTTTAATTTTTAAATTAGCCATGCCAGATATCAGATGTTGTTGGTGACAAATGTTTGAAAATACAGAATCGATCGTACCAAAGTATGAGGCATCAATCGTTTAAATTTTACTAATGTATTTTTTCGTTACTGATGCCAGCGTCGATAAAAACAGAACTTGAATAAAAGAGTTTCGCCAGCACAATCAAACACAGGAATACACCTTAACTGCTCTGCTCATCTGTCCAACAGTGTGGAGTCAGCTCAGTCCATCCCGATCAATACACCTGGCTATTGAATAGTAGCACTTTGATAGTGCGGAATAAGATTTTGAAATCGAACCAGAGTGTCCAGTTCTCGATATAGTCGAGATCATAGGCGACCCGTTTTGCCATCAACTCCGGATCGGCTGTTTCACCTCTATATCCATTTACCTGTGCCCAACCAGTTATTCCCGGTTTGATTTTATGTCGGGCAGCATAATGCTCAATCTTCGGATTGTATTCAAAGTTGTGCGTCAATGCATGTGGCCTTGGGCCTACCAGCGACATATCTCCCCGGACGACATTCCATAATTGTGGGAGTTCATCGAGGCTTGTACGCCGCAAAAATTTTCCTACTTTCGTCACTCTGATGTCATTTTTGGAAACTTGGTTGACTACGTTACCATCGTCCATAGTGGTCATGGAGCGAAATTTCAGGATGTAAAATATGCGGTGATTAAGCCCGTGACGCTTTTGGGCAAAGAAAACGGGCTCCGCGCTGGAGAGCTTGACAACGAGGGATATCACGGCCATAGCCGGGAGAAATGCAATGAACAAAACCAAGCCGCCAACTCGATCAAAAACAGTTTTCGAAAAATAATCCCATTCACTATATGGTTTTCTGTTCAGGTTCACCAAACGCGCTTCTCCGATGGGTGCGCTATTGGAACACTTTAAATTTAAACTAACCAAGCTAGAGCACCAATGAATGTTGACAGGTAAAAAACTGAGAATATCGTTGACCTCAATAATCTGTTTTTCCTGACTTGGTGGCAAAGCGATTATAATGTCATCAAGACGGCTGCTTTGAGCTAATTTGATAAGATCAGTCAAATTCCCGTCAGTAAGTTGACTGGATTTCTCCGGGGATTTTACATTTTTGCCAGCATCAAAAATACCAACCACTTCCACGCCCAGATCCTTGCTGTTGAAATATCTTTTCAATTTGTCACCAAGTGCAGACCCTCCATAAATCGCAATTTTTTTCTTGAACTGGCCCTTACCTGTCAGTTTCCACAGTGTTAGACTTACCAGTTTTCGCTGTATAGAAATTATGATAACACACAATAAAAACCAGACTAACAGCCAGCCTCGCGAGTATTCGTTGGCTACTTTTAGTAAATACCCTAACGAAATAAGTAGCAAGAATAAGATAGTGAAGCCAACAACAACTCGACGGAAGTGACCATGTTTTAAAAGGATTTTCTCCGCTTTATACGCACCGCGACGGTGAAAAACGACACCAGATATTGCGCCTGCAATAAGCCCAACAGAAAAGTATGGCCACACAGATGGAGAAGTATTCATCCACAGGCCAAAATAAAAATACTTAGCACCTATGGCTGATATCACAACCAGCAAGCTTTCAACCAGCCCGGTCAAACCGGCGATGATCTTGAGAGATTGAAAAATGGATTTTTCGTTGGAAAGGAGATTTACAATATCTCCTGACGGAATACTGAACTCTCTGGAACGAGACGCTAGGGTCATCTTTCCCCTCAACTGTACTCTAAATGTTTAAAATCTATTAACACGTAGTTAGTAGTATATTTGAGGTGTTTTACACAAGATAAAAGATCGCATAAATAATCCTTGGTTAATTTAAACGACTGGCCGGCAACGTTAATTGTGAGCTGGTTCCACATTGTTGGACACTTTGGCAGCAGAGTTAAGATGTATTCCTGTGTTTGATCATGGCGGTTTGAATGAATGTCAGGCTTGTTCGTGAACCGAGGGAAAAGGGCTAGAGTTTTTCTCTCGGTGCGCCGGGCAATTTCAGCCTATCAGTTTCATAAAGTTGCGTTTGCGCCGGAAACGCATCATGAGGTCGGCAACATAAGCCGCCTGCTCGGATGCACCACGCAAAACACCCATCCGAGCGACAAGCGCGCAGGCGCCGTCGTAGTTTGGATTGCATCAAGACACTCCTCGATATAATCGAGGCGCCAGAAAGGTGCATTGAACTCTTTGCCGGCATTGTCGGCAAAGCCCGAGCGGTAACGCGTGATGAAACTGTATTTGCTGCCCCGCCACTTACTGAAGATATCGACAGGATAGTTAAACTCAGTCGCGCTGATCCCGGGCAAAGAAATCTGGAAGGAAAAGTTCATCCACTGAACCTGACCTGACAGACACCACCGGAAATCCGGTAACTGTCAGATCTCATCTGAACTCATACATGTTATATGCCCAATAAGCTTACACTCATCGTGAAATCCCCACTCCGCTACCCATCGATAACCCATTCCCCTTCCTCAATGCCATCGCCTGTTTCCAAGGCACCAACGAAAACTCTTTACCCTTCTGCACCACAGCAAAGCGTCCTGACGCCAGCTTGACGGTTTTTTTCATCTGTCCCCTAAAAGGCTCACCGCTTGCCAGTGGCTGGTAGGTCAACCCCAGTTCCTTTTGAAGATTCACGGCAATCCGTACTACTTCACGACGCTGCAATGTTTCCAGCAATCTACGACGCGCAACAAGCTTGCCATTCTGCTCGGTCATCAATTCTTCTTTGATCAACCATTGCTGTCGCAGTCGCAGAGCCCGATTGGCCTCCGCCCCAAACCCCTTGTTGCGGAATTCCGGTGGTTCTTTTGACAACAGTTTCCGATCAAGCCAGGTCGCACCATCCGCACTGGCAAGTTCCTGGAACGGCACATGGGATTCAATAAACATGCGTGTAATAGGATGTCGCGAGCGACCATGTAGACTATTTGCATTCTGGTCGCGCAAAGTCACCACCACATCCTTACTCGGTGGGTCGTATCTGCTGAGGCGACCAATCTCGGCATAATGCAATTTCCCATCCACCCCATCGACAACAGCATAATGGCGATCATTGAATTCATCTGACAATCCCAATGCCACAAGTTTGCCAGTAATCTTCTTGCTTGGTTGGCCACGACCGGTTATCGCCAATTACTTTGAAATATGACAATGGCTATTATTGGAAATAATTGGCTGAAAGTTCGATTTGCGGTGGCTACTAGGTGGCTACCAGTACCTAAAATTGGCTCTTTATTTATTTCTAGTGGTTGCCACTTGGTTGCCAATGGAAAAATAAATTTTTGTACCTTTTAACGATTTCGCTTAAGCTATTAAAATATATATGAAAAATGGTAGCGGAGGAGAGATTTGAACTCCCGACACGCGGATTATGATTCCGCTGCTCTAACCAACTGAGCTACTCCGCC
>CAYXVC010000136.1:0-5342 GCA_964468225.1 uncultured Gammaproteobacteria bacterium | reverse complement strand
ATGATTGAAGCGTAGTTGTCTGCACGTTTTCCGTTCAGAAAATATTCAAGCCAGCATGATGAGTCGAGAATAATCATTCAGAAACGATCTGACTTGTCACGGATACTGCCCATATCAATATCACAGCCTTGCAATAATCCACGCAGTTCTTTGGCCGCTTTTACAGGCACAAGCCGAATATGCTCACCATAAGGTATTGCTATCATTTTCTGGCCAGGTTTAATGTGCAACTGATCGCGCACCTTCTTTGGGATTACAACCTGGAATTTGGGTGACACTGTAACTGTTTGCATGACGATATCTCCATCGATACGATAATTGACATACGGTAGTCTGTTCTTGAGTGGATGTCTATCTCTTTCTTATTGCTACCGGGTTCATTTAAAGTTGAATAATAATGATTCGTATTTACTTTTAATGATTATATGTTCATAATCCCATTCAGCCAGCCAATGATCTCTTATAGAGTCACTTAGGGTGTGGAACAGTTATTTCGTGACATACCCTTCAGTAGCCAGCCAGATTTATTGACCTGTCATTACCTCAGTTCTTATGCAGATCGACGGCCAAGGCGGTTTTATCGAAAAATAGAATGGGAGAAGTTGAAAAGTGAAAAGACAAAATCGTTTATTGCGTGATGCCGTCGCGCTTGCCGCACTCGGTCTGGCGTTGCCTGCGGGTGCAGCAGACAATAATGTTGGTGAGGACAAAAATAAGACCACAGTACTTGATAAGGTAATGGTGATTGGTAATCCAGCCAATATTGATAAAATACCAGGTTCTGCGCAGGTGGTGACTAAAGAAGAAATTCGTCAGCAAAACTATGATGATGTGAACCGTGTGCTGCGTAAAGTGCCTGGGGTTTACGTACGAGAAGAGGATGGTTTTGGTCTCTTCCCGAGTATCAGTATACGTGGTGTGGATACCACCCGTAACTCTAAAATCACCGTCATGGAAGATGGGGTGATGATGGCTCCTGCTCCGTATTCGGCTCCGGCGGCTTATTATTCACCTACTATGGGGCGCATGAGTGGTCTGGAAGTATTGAAAGGCTCCAGTCAGATCAAATATGGCCCTCATACAACCGGTGGTGTGATTAACTATCTTTCAACGTCCATCCCGACGAAAGAGAAGGCTTACCTGAAATCAACATTTGGAAGTTTTAACGAGCAACGTACGCATGCTTATGCAGGTAATACCTTTGATACTGCGGTGGGGCAGATCGGCATGCTGGTGGAAGGTTACCGTCGCCAAAGTGACGGCTTCAAAAAGATTGCTGAGACTGACGATTTTCTCAATGGTGATGACACCGGTTTTGGCAAAACAGATGCGATGTTCAAATTGTCATGGGAGCCAAACACAGAGATATATCAGCGGCTGGAGTTTAAATACGGCAGCAGCGATCTGGATGCCAATGAAACTTATCTGGGTTTGACCGAGGCAGATTTTAAAGCAGACCCGACTCGTCGTTACGCAGCCTCACGTTTTGATAACATGAAGTATGAACAGGAGCAGGTGTCAGTACGTTACTCTGTCAGCCCGAATGATGATCTGGATATCATCACTACGCTTTATAATAATGATTTTGCGCGTAACTGGTATAAACTTAATAAGGCTGATGGTGGCAATCTTTCCAAAGCTCTGGCAACGCCAGGTCTTGCACTGGACTGCATTAAAGGTACGGCAGCTTGTGAGCTGAGAATCAAGGCCAATAATCGTAATTATAATGCCAAAGGCATCGAATCCGTTGTTTATTCACGTTTTGATACAGGCGACGTACAGCATGAAGTGATGGTGGGTGTTCGTTTGCATCAGGATTATATTCGACGTTTTCAGTGGGAAGATAAATATGCACAAGAGGCTAATGGCACTATTTCCGGCATGACTCCTGGTACACTGGGTGATGCGGGTGATCGTTTTCAACAAACAAAAGCTTTAGCGCTGTTTGTGCAAGATACTATTGAAGCAGGTGCCTGGACTGTGACCCCCGGCATTCGCTATGAAAAACTGGATCAAACCTCTGAAGATCCTAAAGGCACACTGCAAAGTGCCGGTGGTACCAAAGGTCGTGATGGTGAAAACAGCTTTAATATGAGCGCTGTGGGTATTGGTGCTGCTTATAAATTTAACGACTTGTGGACAGGTTTTGGTGGCGTACATACGGGCTTTTCACCTCCAAGCCCAAGAGGTACGCGTGGGGGTCTTGATCCGGAAACCAGCACTGCTTTTGAGATTGGTACACGTTATACCAATGCGCCTAAAGCACTCGCGGCGGAAGCGACTTTTTTCTACACAGCCTTTGAAGATTTAGTGGTGGTGGACAATGTCGGTGGTACAGGTACGGGTGATAATGAAAACTTTGGTGAAGTAGACAGTTATGGTCTTGAATTTGCAATTCAATATGATGCAGGGCTCGCCAATGGCTTGGGCCTGAGCAATCCTTACTATGCAAGCATGACCTACACCAGTGCCGAACAGAAAAATGACGGAAGTTCTACCGATGCAGAGTCAATTTTCAGCTACGGTAAAGCAGGTAATGCAGTGCCTTATATTCCAGAGTTGACACTCAGTCTGGGTACGGGTTTGGAATCAGATAAATGGGGTGCATTTATCTCGGGCAACTATGTCAGTGAGTCTTATGCCAGTGCTAATAATGTAGAGGGTCAAGTGAACGGTGAGGGCGGCGCTGACGTACGCTATGGCAAAACAGACAGCTATCTTATCGCGGATATTTCTGGTTTTTATCGCGTTAACGACGGGGTGAAACTTTTCGCAGGTGTGCAAAATATGTTTGACAAGGAATACATCGTTTCACGCCAGCCCCATGGCGCACGCGGTGGCTTGCCACAGTTTGTTTATGCGGGTATCGAAATGGAGATGTAAACCCTTTGTTTATAGCTTCCATAGTTGCTCAAAGTGATTTAACCGGCATCATGCGATGCCGGTTTTTTCATGCTTACTGGAAGGAGGCAATTTTTCCATGAAAAAACTTTGACATCGTAAGTGAAACTCAATATAACAGTAAATATCATGTTAATTAATTGTTAGGAATGTTATGTATACCACTCGCGATATTTACCCTGTTTCAGATTTTAATCGGAAGCCAGCAGAGCATATTAAGCGGCTACAGGAAACCAGGCGGCCAGAAGTGCTAACAGTAAACGGCAAGGCAGCTGTTGTTATGATGGATCATGAAACCTACGATAAGCTTGCGCATGATGCAGCTCTATTCCAGCGGTTGGAACGTATAGTGCAAGCAAGTGCACAGCATGATAAGGGTGAAGCGATGCCTGCTAAAGAAGCCTTTTCTTTATTGAAACAACGTTTAAAAGAAAAGTACCCTGATGCAAAAATATAGAGTCGAAATTTCTTTTTCGGTCTATGAAGAACTGGAATCCTATGCGCATTATATTGCGCAGGATTCAGTTAGTGCTGCGCTTGGGTGGTATGAACGTATGGAAAAGAAAATTGAAACTCTGGAAGAGTCACCCGAACGTTGCATGGTGTCAAAAGACAGCCAGTATTGTGACTATGAAATAAGGCATTTGATTGTAGGAAATTATCGTATTCTTTCTCGTATCGAAGGTGATGTTGTAAAGGTATTGCATGTGTTCCATGGTGCTATGGATTCAAAACAACATCTATAATTATGCGTGCGGTGGCTTGTCTCCGCTTTTGTATTTTAAGAATAAGAAAAAATGGTGATTAAGAACTTATGAATATAGTAGACCTATTCCAGCAAGGCGGGCCGGTGATGATCGTGCTGCTGGCGATGTCCGTATTAGCGGTGGCTATTATCCTGCTTAAACTGTTCCAGTTTTCCCGCAGCGGTTTGCGTCGTTTAGATTTTGTGGAGCCTGCTTTAATTTCGTTGCAGCAAGAAGATCACAAGAAGGCTCTAAATGAATTGGAATCGCAGCGAAGTCCGGTGGCTCATGTGATGGAATGTGCTATACGTTGTGGTGCTGATCCGACCATGTCGAGTAAAGATGTAGAGGCCGAAGTCAGCCGAATAGGTTCGGCACAAATTCGCAACCTTGAATCATGGCTCAGGGGGCTTTCATCCATTGCTCACTTGAGTCCATTGCTGGGATTGTTGGGTACAGTCACCGGCATGATCGTCGCTTTCATGAGTATGGAAGCGGCAGGCAGTCGTGTTGATCCCTCTATTCTCTCCGGTGGTATTTGGGAAGCATTGCTGACCACTGCTTTTGGTCTCACGGTGGCGATTCCTGCGATGGCTGCTTTTTATTATCTGGAAGGTGAAGTAGATCAGGTACGAGCTTCGATGAAAGATGTGAGTATTCGGGTGTTACGCCACTTTGGTAAAACACCTTCTAATATCTCAAGTCGTGATGATGGTAAAATCGAGGATGAAACCCATGGAATTTGAAGGCCGTGCACGCATCCATTCTCATCTTGATATCGCACCCCTCATTGATATTGTTTTTCTGTTGCTGGTCTTTTTTATGTTGACCAGCACTTTTTTAGTGCCGGAAGCCATTGAGCTGGAGTTGCCAGAGTCGAGCAGCTCAAATGTGGCTGAAATCACTCCTATTACAGTCGCGTTGAATCAAACAGGTGAACTGACTCTTAATGGGGAAACGATCGCTTTGGAACAGTTGAAAGCAGCGATTGAACCCTTGCTGGAACAAGATAGTGATGCGCCGATCACTCTGAAGAGCGATGCTCAAAGCGAAGTGCAGCAATTACTCAGTGTTATGGATGAAATACGCGGTGCGGGTGGTAGCAATATTGCGTTGGCCACAATGCAGAAATAGTTCTTTGAAGATTACTCGGTTACACATCGGTATTACGTTATTGATTGCATTGCTGTTGCATGGCGGTTTGGCGATGTGGCTGGTTTTGCCCAAAAAAGATCCGCCTCCAGAACCCATCAAACAGATCGTGCGTATTAATTTGCAAGCTACTGTTGCAGAAACCACTGTGAACGTACCCATACCTGTTGTTGAGCCACCTCCAGAGCCTGCTGGGGAACCAAAAATAGAGCCGAAGCCAATTCCTGCACCGCCACCCCCCAAACCAAAACCGATTCCAAAGCCAGTGATTCAGGAACCCCCTCCGAGGCCAGAGCCTGTGATTGTTAAAGAAGTTGCTCCACCGCCTGTTGAACTCGAGCCTGTGCCGCTGGATGCCGTTGTGACTGCAAAATATGAGCAATTACTTTTTGCGTGGTTGGAAAAGCATCGAAAATATCCAAAGAGAGCCAAGCGTATGCGTATCGAAGGAGAGGGTGTATTACGTATTTTGATTGATCGTACAGGGCAAACACAGCAAGTCACATTAGAGCAATCGACTGGCAACCGATTGCTCGATAAAGC
>CAYXVC010000135.1:0-5342 GCA_964468225.1 uncultured Gammaproteobacteria bacterium | reverse complement strand
TCCGGGCAAAATACCCAAGCCATCAATACCGCCATTTTCTTCACTAGAATCAAGCAACGCATGCATTCCCAAACAGATGCCTAAAAACGGCTTGTTTTTAGAACACTCTTTCAGCAGATCAACCAGTTCCAATGATTTTATTTCACTCATGCAATCACGCAATGCCCCCACACCCGGCAAGACCACATGGCTGGCACTTTTAATAACTTGAATATCATTGGTCACAACAACGGATGTGTTTGTTGCTACATGCTCTAACGCTTTTGATACAGAACGTAAATTACCCATTCCGTAATCAATAACAGCAACCGTTTTTTTCATTTACAACAAACCTTTCGTCGAAGGCAATACACCTTGCATACGCGAATCATGCTCGACAGCCATCCGCAGCGCTTTACCAAATGCTTTAAAAATAGTTTCCGCAATATGGTGTGAGTTATGACCTCTTAGATTATCAATATGCAAAGTGGCTCGCGCATGATTTACAAAGCCTGAAAAAAACTCCTGCAACAAATCCAGCTCAAACTGACCACAATTCGCACGCGGATAGTCTACATGGTAGTGCAAACCTGGCCGCCCGGAAAAATCAATCACGACCCGAGACAGCGCTTCATCCAGAACCACATAAGCGTGGCCATAGCGGGAAATGCCTTTTTTATCTGACAAGGCTTCAGAAAAAGCCTGCCCTAAAGCTATTCCCACATCTTCTACTGTATGGTGCGCATCAATCTCCAAGTCACCATGCGCTTTGATATCAATATCAATCACACCATGGCGAGCAATTTGATTCAGCATATGGTCAAAAAATGGCACACCTGTATTCAGGTTCGACTGTCCTTTGCCATCCAGATTAATAGAAACTTCTATTTGGGTTTCCAGAGTATTGCGTTTTACTTTAGCCATACGATCAGCCATTGATTGACTCCTAAATAAATTTTTGGCTTAATGATTTACGCAAGGATACCGCTAACGAGCTTTGTTGAAAACATTTCCCGTCAACTTCTTTTTAAACTTCTACCAACTTCAAGCCTGAAAAATGCAGAAATTATAGAAAATGCTATACTGTGCGGCCAAATAACAGAATCAGGGGCGTTTTGCGATATGCAGTGCACCATGCTCAAATCAAAATTACACCGCGTAAAAGTCACTCATTCAGAGCTTGAGTACGAAGGCTCATGCGCTATTGATAGTGCATTACTTAATGCTGCGAACATACATGAGTATGAACAAATCCATATCTACAATATTGATAATGGCGAACGCTTTACTACGTATGCCATTCGCGCTGAAGAAAATTCTGGAATCATATCAGTCAATGGTGCCGCAGCCCACAAGGCTCACCCAGGTGATTGCCTCATTATCTGCACCTACGCTATTCTGCAAAAACAGGAGCTTGAGACCTTCGAACCCGTTTTAGTTTATTTTAGCGAAAACAATCAAATTTCTCACTACAAAAACTCAATCCCCGTTCAAGCAGCATAAAAACAAGCGTAAAAAGCCCTGATCACTCATGCAGATGATCAGGGCTTTTTTATGAACTCATGTTTTAATTATTGACTACATTTTCAACGCACGTTTTGCCGAAGAAAAACAGTCATTGCGCCACAGACAACCCATCTGCTCACAACCATTGGATTTTTCAGTTGCAAAACAACTGTAATTACCTTCACACTCCTGAATTGTTCTAATCAGAACTGTTTTATTCAGCTTTCCGGACTTAATACCATTATCACGAGCAATGGTACGAATTTCTTGCATATTCATAAGCGGGACTCCCTTCTTTTCACATTAATAATGACTTGTTCATTTTTCACTCAAACAAGAAAACAGATGTGATAACGGCACCACTAAAGCAAACTTTAACCTAATTCAACCTGTATTGCGCATCCCTGACGCAATAGCATTAATGCTTCTAAGCAATGGGTCAACCCACTTCTGACGTTCTTCATCATTTAAAGATTCGTCACGACAACGTTCGAGCAGTACAATCTGAATATGATTTAATGGATCAAGGTATGGGTCACGTCGATGCAGTGTAAATTCCAATGACGAACTATCCCCAAGTAAACGATCTGTTCCAGTAATATTCAGAATGCCAGCGACCGTTTTTTCAAACTCTTCATTAATTTGTTGAAAAAACTGATGAGCTAACGCCTTATCTTCACACAAGCCTGAATACTCTTTTGCAATTTCCATATTAGCCTTGAACAAAGCCATCTGCGTATTACTGACTAACGCCCTGAAAAATGGCCACTGCTGATTCATCTCTTTGAGTTTGCCCAACACCTCGGGCTGCTTGCGCTCCAGCTCTTCGAGTGCACTCCCAATGCCATACCACGCGGGTAAAGTATAACGTGACTGCGCCCAGCCAAAGACCCAGGGAATAGCACGAATTGATGACTTGGAAGGATCGCCTTTTTTACGATGGCTCGGACGTGACCCCAAATTCATATAACCCAATTCGGTCACTGGCGAGGTCTCATAAAAGAAGTTAAAAAACCCAGCCTGATGATCCGTTAAATCACGATAAGAATCTTCGCCACTGTTCGCAAGCTGACTCATAATTTCCAGATATTCGTTATTATCTTCTTCAGCCCCCACAATCAAACTTGTACTGGACTTCATCAAACCGGTCACACCAAGAGACAGCTCGTAAACAGCCGTTTCGACATTACTGTATTTAGACGAAAGCATTTCGCCCTGCTCAGTAATTTTAATTTGCCCCAGCACTGTTCCTGACGGTTGAGATAAAATTGCATCATGTGTTGGGCCACCACCACGACCAATAGTCCCCCCCCGCCCATGAAACAAGCGACAATCAATGCTGCGTGATTGTGCCAATGCGATCACTTTCTTTTGAGCCTCATAAAGACTCCAGACAGAACTGAGAATACCGCCATCTTTACAGGAATCAGAGTAGCCCAACATGACTTCCTGTAAATTACCCGACGATTTTAACAGTGTTGTATAGGTCGGATCATCGAACAGAGCATTCATAACAGGCTCGATATGTGACAGATCTTCAATTGTCTCGAACAACGGCGATACATTCACATAACAAAACCACTCAGAACCCCGCAAACCCGCCAAGCCATTCATATAGGCGAGCCACATCACCTCCATAACATTACTGGCTGTATGCGTCATGGAAATCACATAACAACCAAAGGCACGCGGACTGATCTCTTTGCGCATCTGAACCATCACACCAAACACATCAAGTGTTTCAGTCGTCGGCTCACTCAAGACATCCCGGTTAATGGAAGATGTTTTTTTATCCTGCTCGATAAAACGCGCCAATACCTGCAATCTTGAAGATTCATCCAGCGACAAATAATCCAGGTCACTATCATACTGCGTAATAATTTCCGCAACGGCCTCAGTGTGGCGTGTCGACTCCTGCCGAATATCCAGCTGAGCCATAAAAAAACCAAAAGTCTCAACCAGGCGAGCCAAGTCTTTCAACTGACCATTAGCTGCACTGCCATCACCATGACTCACTAAAGAGCGATGAATCACATGCAAATCTTCGAGGAATTCATTTTCTGATGGATAGGCATCATCAAGAGTCGTTGGTGACTCGTTGGCTAATCGCTGCTTCACTGCCTTTAAATTACACTGCAACCGATAGCGCATCACATATAATTTACGCCGATAACATTCATCACGAAATCGATCAATATGACCCAATGCAGCTTCTGCATACTTATCATCACTTTCCAGACTTTTTAAGAACTTTTCGCTGGGCTGACATAGCAAGCTTGAATGCGATAAAATACGGCTGAGTCGAGTCACACGATCAATATATTCACCCAAAATAGATCGGGACTGTGTACGCATTGCATAAACAGTGGTATGGGGCTTCACATTCGGATTGCCATCACGATCCCCACCAATCCAGGAACCAAAATGAATAAAGCTAGGCACACGAATACTGTGTGCTACCGAACCATCCTCACCGTAAACACGATCAATTGCTTTTTCCAAATACCGGTAAGTCGTACAAACAGCATCAAACAAGCTATCTTCAAAATAGTAAATGCCATTTTTAAGCTCATCTGCGACCGTCGGTTTTTTCACACGCACTTCGTCAGTTTTCCATAAAATCTGAATCTGTGCTTCCAGATCACGAACGATCTCTAACCGCTCATACTCACTCAAGTTGGGATTATCGACTCGTTCGCTGGCCAAAAATACCCGACGAAATGCTTCCATAATAATGCGGCGTTTGGATTCCGTAGGGTGTGCCGTCATGACAGGAATATAAGCCAGACGATTCAATAGAATCTGCAATTGCTGCTCACTGATCCCTTGATCACGAAACTCTCTCAGTGTTTTATCAAAAGAGCCATGCCAAAGTGCGTCGCCTTGATGCACTTGTTGGCGACGTTCTCGATGCTGATAAGATTCTTCAGCAATATTAACCAGGCTGAAATAAGTGCTGAATGCACGAACTACGTGAGTGATGCTCTCAGGATCCAGATCGGCAATCAAGTGGCTCAACATTTCACTTTTTTCAAAATCAGAGTGTTCACGAAGGTCGATATAACCTTTTCGCAAAGTCTCAACAGCCTCGAACACTTTGTCACCTGCCTGAGCCTGCAAAATATTGCCCAGCAATCCCCCAAATAATCTCACTCGTTCGTGCAACTGATTATCACTCATAGAACATCATTCCTTTTATCAAAGCAGGATGAAAATATTTTCGCGCATTATACCCTTATTCAGAGGCTATATGTTTACTGATATGTTACTGACCTCTGGATATGTTGCCAAAGAGTTTCGCCACACAACTCAATCAACATGGTCTGATCCATCTGAAAGTAATTTTGATATTTTAATAACTCTTGAAACTGAGAGCGTGTTTTAGGCCCAACAATCACACCGGAAATACCTTTAAAATTAAAAATCCATGCAAGCATTAATACAGAAACAGGAATTGTTTTTTGCTCGGCCAGTTGATGTAACTTATCCAGCCAGCATCGAATTTCGTCTGAATGAAAATATGGATTACTGTGGCGGAAATCTTTTTTCCCCAACACACCCAACCCTGTTGAACTTTTTCCACCACCCAGCAAACCTTGCTCTAATGGCGAATAAGCCAAGTGGCAACAACGCTCCTGCTGCTCACCTGACTGCAAAACATCATCGCTACGATGAATGGGGTTGTGGTGTACTTGATGAACTATTCGGGAACGTTCGGGAATATGCGATTCAACTTGCTCCGCTGTTAAATTACACACACCCCAATGACGAATCAGCCCCTCTTGTTGAAAACTACGTAATGCCTCAAGGCTTTCACCCAAAGGTATGGCAGGATCTGGCCAGTGCAACTGGTATAA
>CAYXVC010000134.1:0-5476 GCA_964468225.1 uncultured Gammaproteobacteria bacterium | reverse complement strand
AGCGCTGACACCTAAAGCAGAAATTGAAGGTGATATGGGTGACTCTCATATGGGGTTGCAAGCACGCTTGATGTCTCAGGCATTACGTAAATTGACCGGAAATATCAAACGTTCAAATACGTTAGTTATTTTTATTAACCAGATTCGCATGAAGATTGGCGTGATGTTCGGTAACCCCGAAACAACCACGGGTGGAAATGCCCTGAAGTTTTATGCCTCGGTTCGATTGGATATTCGACGTATCGGTGCGATTAAAAAAGGCGATGAAGTCATAGGTAATGAGACCCGTGTAAAAGTGCTTAAAAACAAAGTAGCCCCACCATTTAAACAAGCAGAATTTGACATCCTGTATGGCGAAGGTATTTCTCGTGAGAGTGAAATTGTTGGCTTGGGTGTCAAACATGATTTTATTGATAAGTCGGGTGCTTGGTATAGCTATAATGGTGAGAAGATTGGTCAAGGCAAAGAGAATGTACGGACTTACTTAAAAGAGCGTCCAGAAATTGCTCAGGAAATTGAAGATAAGATTAGAGCGTTACTCTTGCCAAAACCGGGCGATTCAGTGGTAGATCATGGTGACTCAGAAGGGTAATGGTGGGTACAAAAATATACGTCATGTTGCAATAGATCTATTGTCACGGCGTGAACACTCTTTGTTTGAGTTGAAGCGTAAACTGGTGAGCCGTAGCTTTGATGTATTAGAGATTAATGAGGTATTGGCAGGGCTTCAAGATGAAGGTTTGCAGAGCGATGCGCGCTTTACGGAAGCCTACGTTTATTTCAGAGCCCAAAAAGGTTGTGGCCCCTTACGTATTCAGGCTGATTTAAAACAGCGCGGAATTAATGAAGAACTACTAGAAGAATTTTTAGACTTTCAATTGCCACTGTGGGATCAACGAGTGATTGATGTTCAAAAGAAACGTTTTGGAAGCATACCCCCTGAAAATTACAAAGATTACGCTAAGCAAGTGCGCTTTTTACAATATCGTGGTTTTACTGCGGATCAGATAAAAAGAGCACTCGGCGAGATTGATTTATAACAGATAGTGAAAACATGAAAACCAGCGCAGAGCTTCGTACAGCATTTTTGAATTTTTTCAATCAGCACGGTCATGAGATTGTGCCCAGTGCCCCATTGGTTCCATGCAATGATGCAACCTTGCTCTTTACCAATGCCGGAATGGTGCAGTTCAAAGATGTTTTTTTAGGTCAGGAGTCATCAAGTTATAAACGAGCAACCACCTCTCAACGTTGCATTCGTGCGGGTGGCAAACACAATGATCTGGAAAATGTAGGTTATACAGCGCGTCATCATACATTTTTTGAGATGCTGGGAAATTTTAGTTTCGGTGACTATTTCAAGCACGAAGCGATCCGGTATGCGTGGGAATTTTTGACCAAAGAACTCAAAATCCCCGCTGAAAAACTATGGGTGACGGTCTTTGATGAAGATGATGAAGCCGCAGATATCTGGTTAAAAGAAATTGGTGTTAATCCTGAGCGCCTGACACGTATTGGTGAAAAAGATAACTTTTGGTCGATGGGTGATACAGGGCCATGCGGGCCGTGCTCTGAAATCTTTTATGATCATGGTTCTAATGTTGCAGGCGGCCCTCCCGGTTCGCCTGATGAAGATGGCGATCGTTTTGTAGAGATTTGGAATCTGGTTTTCATGCAATATGATCGTGCGCAGGATGGAACGCTGACCCCATTGCCCAAACCTTCAGTGGATACTGGTATGGGGCTGGAGCGGCTTGCAGCAGTGATGCAGGAAGTGCACAGCAATTATGAAACGGATCTTTTTCAATACTTGATTCGTGTTGTTGCAAAAATGGCGGATACCGATGATTTGAATCAGAGTTCGCTGAGAGTGGTCGCAGACCACATCCGTGCTTGTTCTTTCTTGATCGTTGACGGCGTGATCCCTTCTAATGAAGGTCGTGGTTATGTGCTAAGGCGCATTATTCGTCGTGCGGCAAGGCATGGTCATCAACTGGGTATTAATGGCTTGTTTTTTCATAAACTGGTTCGCTCTGTCGTGGATGTTATGGGCGATGCCTATCCTGAGCTGGTGAAGGCACAAGCTCAGGTTGAACGTGTTTTAAAAATGGAAGAGGAGCGCTTTGCTGAAACATTGGAGCAAGGTCTGAAACATCTGGAAAGTGATATCGCTTTACTCGGTGATAAAAAAGTCATTTCTGGTGAAAGTGTTTTTCGTCTCTATGATACTTACGGATTTCCTGTCGACTTAACCGCTGATTTTGCGCGTGAACGTGGCTTAACGATTGATATGGATGCTTTCGAGCAGGCCATGACAGCGCAGCGCGAACGCGCGCGAGCGGGGGGACACTTTGGAGTGGATTACACACATCGTATTAAAATTGATGTGCCGACTGACTTTACAGGTTATGACCGATCAGAAGACGAATCAGAGATTATTGCGTTATACCAAAATGGTGATGCTGTTGAGCAATTAAGCGCGGGTGAGTCGGGCGATATTATTCTAAAACGCACCCCTTTTTATGGCGAATCGGGTGGTCAGGCGGGTGAGTCAGGGCAGCTCATTGGTGAGCAGGCGGTTTTTGATGTAAAAGATACGCAAAAGCAAGGCATTCATATCTATATTCATCATGGTGTGGTGCGTGATGGTACGCTACGCAAAGGGGATCAGGTAGAATCTATTGTTAATCATGATCAACGTCACTCTTCTGCGCTGAATCATACTGCAACGCACTTACTCCACGCTGCGCTTCGTCAGGTGTTGGGTGAGCATGTTGCGCAAAAAGGATCGTTAGTTGATTCAAAGCGTTTGCGCTTTGATTTTTCTCATTTTGAAGCGGTTACCAATGAACAGTTGCAAGCCGTTGAACAATTGGTCAATGCACAAATTCGTAATAATAATGCTGTTGTGACTGAAGAGATGTCGCCTGACGAAGCTGTTGCCAAAGGTGCTATGGCACTCTTTGGGGAAAAGTATGGTGACTCGGTGCGTGTGGTCGGTGTGGGTGGTTTTTCTGTTGAGCTATGTGGCGG
Source organism: uncultured Gammaproteobacteria bacterium (assembly GCA_964468225.1). Lineage (GTDB taxonomy): Bacteria > Pseudomonadota > Gammaproteobacteria > JAADGQ01 > JAADGQ01 > S141-38. The sequence continues at coordinate 2,443 of CAYXVC010000134.1, read as the reverse complement.
GATTCATGTCAAACATGCCGGAGAGATCGGGCTGTTTAAAATCACTCTGGAAACAGGAATTGCAGCAGGTGTACGACGGATTGAAGCGGTAACGGGGATGGCTGCATTAAGCTGGGTTCAGAAAAATGAGTCTTGTTTAACGACTGTTTCTGAAATTCTCAAAACAGGTCGGGATGAAGTAGAAGATAAGGTCAAGCAGCTTCAAGAGCGTATACGTAAATTTGAAAAAGAGATGGATCAACTCAAAGGCAAGCTGGCCAGTAGTCAGGGCGATGAGTTATCTAACCTTGCTGAAGAAGTGCAAGGCATAAAAGTATTGAGTGTCCGTCTGGACGGAGCCGACGTGAAAACCTTACGTTCAACGCTTGATCAATTGAAAAATAAGTTGGGATCCGCAGTAATTGTTCTGGCGACAAAAACGGACTCTAAAGTGAGTATTATTGCCGGTGTGACGAAGGATAATACAGATCGTCTGAAAGCCGGTGAAATTGTCAATATGGTCGCACAGCAGGTGGGTGGTAAAGGCGGTGGCCGCCCTGATATGGCACAAGCAGGAGGCAGTAATCCTGCCGCATTGAATGATGCGCTGGCTTCTGTACTTCCTTGGGTGAAAGAACGCCTTTCATCATGACTTTAATGGTGCAAAAATATGGTGGAACGTCCGTAGGGAATCCAGAGCGAATTGCTCATGTCGCTTCAAAAGTCGCTGCGGAGCGTAAAAAAGGTCACAGCATTGTCGTCGTTGTTTCGGCGATGAGTGGAGAGACCAATCGCTTGATGGCGTTGGCGCATGATGTGAATCCTCAGCCCGGTGCGCGTGAGCTAGATACGCTGCTATCAACAGGCGAGCAGGTGACTATTGCTCTCTTGAGTATGGCATTGGAAAATATTGGTTGTCCTGCCAAATCCTATACCGGTGGTCAGGTGTGTATTCAAACGGACAGTCAGCATACCAAAGCACGCATTCAGGATATTAATGTATCAAAAATGAAGAGCGACATCTCTGCCGGGCGCGTGGTTGTGGTCGCAGGCTTTCAGGGCGTGGACGAAAACGGTAATATTACTACGCTGGGTCGAGGAGGCTCTGATACGACGGCTGTTGCCTTAGCCTATGCGTTAAAAGCAGATGAGTGTCAGATTTATACGGATGTTGATGGTGTTTATACGACCGATCCCAGAGTTGTTCCAGAAGCGCGAAAGCTGGATCATCTGACGTATGAAGAGATGTTGGAAATGGCGAGTCTGGGAGCCAAGGTTTTACAAATACGCTCAGTGGAGTTTGCCAGTAAATACAGCGTACCGTTAAGAGTACTCTCTTCGTTTAAAGAAGGTGAGGGGACTTTGATTACCGAAGAGGATAAGAGTGTGGAACAGGCGTTAATATCAGGTATTGCATTTAATCGTGATGAAGCCAAACTGACTATTGTGGGAGTGCCTGATCGCCCAGGCGTAGCGCATTGTATTTTAGGGCCTGTTGCAAAAATTGGCGTTGAAATTGATATGATTGTACAAAATATTGCAGAAGATGCAACGACTGATTTTACTTTTACAGTGCATAGAAATGATTACAAACAAGCGTTTGAAGTATTGAGTGCAACAGCAAAAAAGTTGGGTGCAAGAGAAGTCAAAGGCGATGATAAAATTGTAAAAGTTTCACTGGTAGGTGTCGGGATGCGCTCACATGCAGGCATTGCCAGCACAATGTTTGAGGCATTGGCCGGAGAAGGCATCAATATTTTGATGATTTCGACATCAGAAATTAAAATATCGGTTGTTGTGGATGAAAAGTATCTGGAACTCGGGGTCAGAGCACTACACACTGCTTTTGGCCTGGATAGTGAGCAGTAAGTCACAATAAAAAAATATTTACAGGGTCATCATGGCTCGTCTGTGATTGTATACAATTATCGATGATTTATGATGGCCTTTTTTTTGTGATAAGGCTAAAGCTTTTTATATTTCGGCCGATATAAGGTGCAGCGGTCTGAGTTGATCTAAATAAATCAGCCTAGGCACTTTAAATTAAGTTTTATAGCAAGGAGAAAAAAATATGCTAATTCTTACTCGACGCGTCGGTGAAACGTTGATGATTGGCGATGAGGTTACCGTAACTGTTTTGGGAGTTAAAGGTAATCAGGTTCGCATTGGGGTTAATGCTCCAAAAGAGATCAGTGTGCATCGCGAAGAGATTTATGAACGTATTCAAAAAGAGAAGCAGCTAAAAGAAGAAGGATAATTAAGCATTTCAGGGTGTGCTGAATAATCACAAAAATTTATTAAAAATAATTTTGCGTACTCAATCTATATTAGGTATTCTGTCACGGCTTTGATTGGCCAGCCCAATCAAAGTTATTAATTTTTTATTAATAAACGGAGAGATGGCCGAGAGGCTGAAGGCGCTCCCCTGCTAAGGGAGTATGGGGTTTATAGCCTCATCGAGGGT
>CAYXVC010000133.1:0-5500 GCA_964468225.1 uncultured Gammaproteobacteria bacterium | reverse complement strand
GCGCACCACTACAAAGCTCCCCGTAGGTAATAACAGACATCACAACCTCGCCCCATTGCAAGCTACTGAAACGCTCTGCAATAGAAGGTGGACGACGGTTTTTCAGATAAATACAGGTATCAGTATCCATCATGTAGCGAGCTTTCATAGGTCAAAATCTCTTTCCTGTGGAGGAGGATCATCACGACCTTCTTGCATAAAATCATCAGAAAATGCTGCAAATATATCGACTACATCGGATAAATTATCGCGTTTTTTACGCAAAATAACTTCATCACCGCGTTGGAAGATCTCCAGCTCATTCACATCAAACTGGAACTCTTTAGGAATACGCACCGCCTGTGAATTGCCGCTTTTAAAAACACGTGTAGTGATCATGCAATACCTTTTGTATATATTTAATGTATATACAATATCAGTGTGCGATCGTTATTGCAAGCAAATGGAGGCAAGCCAACAATGATGGTCACTTTCGTATCCGAATGCGAAAAAAAAGCATTGAATAAAACCCGCCGAGTGCTGGATGCTTTTGCCAATCGGATTGGAACGCGAACTTGGCAAACAGTGATAACCGAGGAAGGCTTGCAGGCGGTAAAAAAGCTATTGCGTAAATCTGCCTCTAAAAATACGGCTGTGTCTTGTCATTGGATGCGAAGCCGAAGTCGTAGCGAAATGGTTTGGATAGTGGGTAATCGCAGCAAATTTAATGTACAGGGTATTGTGCCTGTGAATACCACACAGAAAACCATCATGAATACCCAGTGGGAAGATGATTGGCATTACCTCCCACTAATAAAATGCCTGACTGCGCTGGCAGCACTCTTTCATGATTGGGGTAAAGCTTCTGAACTTTTCCAGGAAAAATTGAAACCTGAAAGTGACAATACATTCAAAGGTGATCCATTACGACATGAATGGATTTCAACCTTGTTTTTGAACGCTTTTGTGAATGGAGAAACAGATGAACAATGGTTGACACGTTTAGCGAATGGTGAAATTAAAGCAAGCGATTTAAAAACATTGGTCAACGACAAACATAAGAGTCAGTTACAAAAAAATAAACCATTATCTCAATTACCCAATGCTGCCAGTTTAGTAGCCTGGTTGGTTGTTTCACATCATCGATTACCAATTGATAGCGGAGTATATAGCGGAAAACCAGTCACCGATTTTAGAACCCTATTTAAGATCATCACACAAAAATGGGGTTATGAAAACAAGTTTGATGAATCCGAATTCAATACAAATTTAGCACGTTGTTTTGATTACCCCAAAGGTTTGCCCAGTGATTCTGATCAATGGCTCAAATACACCAAAAGAAATGCCGCAAAACTTCTAGATTGCTTACCGTTACTGGAACAATCTTTAAATGATGGCAGCTGGCGCTTAATTCTTCATCATGCGCGTTTGGCGTTGATGTTGGGGGATCATTACTATTCATCCCAAGACGCGAATAAGCAATGGAAAAGTGATCTTGATTTGTATGCGAACACCGATAGAGAAACCAAACAACTCAAGCAAAAACTGGATGAGCATCTAGTGGGAGTTGCAAAGCAAGCAGTGCGCACGGTGCATTTACTGCCTGCTTTTGAAGGCAAGCACGATGAACTGCAACGTGTTTTTGATGTAAAAGCACTACAACACAAAAGCCCGACAAAATTTCGCTGGCAAGATATTGCTGTTACAAAAATAAATACTTGGCGAGCACACAATGAGAAGCTAAACCCAAGTCACTTTGGGTTTTTCGCAGTCAATATGGCGAGTACGGGCAAAGGAAAAACCTTTGCCAATGCCAAAATAATGCGCGCCTTATCGGTTGATGGCGAAAGCTTGCGTTACATTCTCGCTTTAGGTTTACGCACGCTTACCTTGCAAACAGGGGATGAATATCGCCAACGGATTAAACTTGAAACCGATGAACTCGCTGTCTTGATCGGTTCAAAAGCGGTGATGGATTTACATCATCAAAACCAGCAAACAACAGAAGAAGAAACCGTTGGCACAGGTTCCGAATCTCAGGAAAGTTTATTAGATAACGAAATATATTTTGAAACAACACTACCAGAAGGTGAGTTAACAACGGTTTTACAAAAACAAAAAGATCGCCAGTTTCTATTTGCGCCAGTATTGAGCTGCACGATTGACCACTTGATGGCAGCAACCGAAACAAAGCGTGGTGGACGTTATATTCTGCCATCTTTACGCTTGATGTCATCCGATTTGGTGATTGATGAAATTGATGATTTCGATGGCAAAGATTTAATTTCCATTGGTCGGCTCATTCATTTGGCAGGATTGTTGGGACGGAAAGTGATGATCTCTTCTGCCACCATTCCACCTGATTTAGCCGAAGGTTATTACAATGCCTATCAAGCAGGCTGGGCGATATTTGCACAAATGCGCGAATGCAGTCCAATCATCGGTTGTGCATGGATCGATGAATTTACAACGCATGTTCACACCGTCAATTGCAAAACCAACCATCAAGGCATTGAAGATTATCAACAACACCATCAGCGTTTCATCGCCAAACGGATAACTCAACTTCAACAACAAGCTGTCAGACGCAAGGCGAATATAGTGCCCTGTCATGTACCAGAAGACACAAGTGAAAAAAGCATACGTGACGGCTATTATTCTGTCATTCAGCAAGCGATTTTAGAAAAACATCATCAACATCACGCAGTCGATAAACACACTGGAAAATCAGTCAGTTTCGGTGTGGTGCGAGTCGCCAATATTCGACCTTGCATAGAATTGACCCGTTACTTGCTGAATGCAACATGGCCAAAAGATGTGGACATTCGCGCCATGGCATATCACAGTCAACAAATTCTTATTATGCGTAATGCACAAGAAAAACATCTGGATGCTGTATTGAAGCGCGACAAAGGCGTTCAGATTGTTTTTCAGCAAAATACAGTCATCAAGCAACACCTCCAGAATACCTCAGCCAAGCATGTGATCTTTATTTTGGTTGCAACGCCGGTAGAAGAAGTTGGACGGGATCATGATTTTGACTGGGCAGTGGTTGAACCATCATCGTATCGCTCTTTTATCCAGTTGGCAGGGAGAGTGCTGCGCCACCGTGAACCAGACAATGCGATTGATGCCCCAAATATCGCAATACTGCAATATAACCTTAAAGGTTTACAGAAGCACACAGGTTTGTTGACCAATGAACAAGCAGTCTTTTGCCGACCAGGGTACGAAACCAAAGAAAACCCGCTCAATACCCATGATGTTTCGCAACTGGTTGACGAGGAAAGGCTTAGTGAAAGACTGGATGCACAACCACGCATCAGCAAGCCTGAAACACTGAAGCCACGTACCAATTTGGCCGATTTAGAACATGAATCCATTCACCAGTTACTAACCACATACGACAAACAAGGACCAGAAGCCATGCAAGGCTGGTTAACAGGTTGCTGGTGGTTAACAGCGGTACCACAACTGTATGTCAAATTCAGAGAAGGTTATCCGCAACAAACAGTATTTTTGATCCCCACTGAAAATGGTTGGCTGTTTGCAGAAAAAGGCAACTACAGGCAACCAAATATTATTATAGAAAAAACCTACAGAATCACGCGTGAAGAATTAACAGAACAGGAATGCCAACGTTTGTGGCTAAGCCGCAATTACGAGGATTTACTCGAAGCACTGGATAAACCCAGTCTGGAAAAAGCGGCATTGGTTTACGGTGAACTTGGCTTACCAACCTATGGGAGAGATGCAAATGATTGTCGTTTTACTTACTCAAGCCAGCTTGGTCTGGTCGCTAGCAAATAAGGAATTTCAATGTTAGATCCAGCAATCCAGAATTTTCTCAACGAGCGCAAAGAAATCTGGCTCAAAAAGAAGATAACCAATACGACCAGTGACGAAGATAAAGCCGCGTTTGAACGACAAGCTCTGGATGAGTTTTCCTTGGCAAGCTGGCTACCTGATGCTGCAAAACGTGCACAGCAATTATCAATTGTTACCCACCCAGGTAAATTTAGCCATCCCAGCGCAAAAATCAGTTCTATTATTGCGACCGCCCAGCGTTCGGCTGATGGGTTGTTAAGAACAGGTAATGTAGATGTTGGCTTCGATGTATTCGGCAATGCTGCGGCAATGGATGTGCATAAATTTCTCAGTTTGGTGTTATCAAACGACGAAACTGTGTTAATGCATTTAGAACAAAAAACAGCAGAGATAGAAAATCAACTGACGATTCCCAGCACTGCGTTTAGTGACATTGAACAAGGCTTATTGGCAATTAAACAAGATGATGGCTCAGCGACTAAAACCAGTGGAAAAGTGAAGCAAATTTATTTCCCTGTCGACGAACACAACTATCACTTGCTATCCATTGTCACCCCGTCAAATCTAATGTTTAAGCTCAAAGAACGCATCAACACCATGCGCTTTTCTGATGAAGCTAAAGAGGCACGTGAAGCGAAGAAACATCAACGCCACCATAAAAATGACTTGTCAGAAGTGTACAGCTTAAGCGAGGTGGGTTTTGGCGGCACCAAACCACAAAACATCAGCGTATTAAATAGTCAAAACCGTGGTACTGCTTATCTACTTTCATCAATGCCGCCTGAATTGAATACACGCACAATTCAGCCACCAAAAACAAATTTCTTCTCCAATACACTATGGGTAAAAGCCTATCAAGATGATTTTCAAAAACTACATGCATTATTTGCTGGCGATACCAACAACATCCATATTCGCAAAAAGCGCGATTGGCTCATCAGAAGCATTATTTATCAAATATCTGACAGGCTCTGGAAGATACGTTACCTAGAAGCTGGTTGGTCGGAATCCGATAATTATCAACAACTCCCCAAGTATCAAAAAATCTGGCTTGATCAGTTTTATAGCGATACAAGGGAAGACAATACCGATTGGCTAGATGCAGTGAAAGATGATTTATCGCTTTGGTTTTTACATGCTTACAAAAAAATCATGGACAACAAAGCACTTAACTTAGGTGATGAACAATTGCCTTATTTCAAATCCATGATTGAAAACTGCGAGGAGGCATTGCGATGAAACACATATTGTTAATCCCACATGTCAACGTGCTTAATGCCAATGCACTTTCCAGTCCATACACCATTGGTTTTCCTGCCATGACTGCATGGCTGGGCGCGACGCATGCATTACAACGCAAACTCAAAGCTGGTGAATACGACAATGTTCACTTTAAAAGCATGGCGGTGGTTTGTCACAACATCGATTTACAAACCTATCGAGGCAGTGGCGATTACGTTCATTCCATTATCGGCACTGGTAATCCCCTTGATAAAAATGGCAAACGCCCCTCTTTTATTGAAGAAGCACGTTGCCACCTTGATGTTTCGCTGGTGATGGAATGTGAAGGTTTAGGGTTAATTGATGAAGATGATTTTACTGAATCAGTTGATCAGCTCATTCAAGGCAATTTGAAATTGGCAGGTGGCGATATATTAAAAAGCCAAGCGTCTGAATTGCTTGAAGTCGATGA
>CAYXVC010000132.1:0-5544 GCA_964468225.1 uncultured Gammaproteobacteria bacterium | reverse complement strand
CGGTGGTATCATCGCTGATGGCCGGCGAATTGGTACAGTTTGATATTGATGAAGGTTCTACTTATCACTCGGGTCAGATCGTTGGATATACCGACACTACCGATTTGCATTTGCTAAAGCCGGAACTGGCTGCCAACCGTAAAGCAACGGCCAGCAAAACATCTACTATCTCTACTCAGATTCAGGTGTTGAAAAACCAACTCGCAAATCTGGAAAGGGAGCATCAACGCATCATAAACCTAGTAAAGGCAGGAGCGGCAACTAACCAACAATTAGATGAAATTGAAGGTCAAATTGATGTGGTGCTTAGCCAGATCCAAAATGCAAAATCGCAATATGCTGGTGTGCTGGCCCAATTGGATGTCATTGATGCGAAAACCTTGCAGCTGGAAGAAAAAATAAGCAAAAGCAAGATCGTGAATCCTGTCAAGGGGATTGTATTAACAAAGCTTGCCGAGCCCCATGAATTTACCGCTCCGGGAAAACCGCTTTACAAAATTGCCAACATAGACCAGATGGATTTGAGGGCTTATGTGGCAGGATCACAACTTTCTACCATAAAGTTGGGTGATACTTTTACTGTTAAAATTGATGGAAAAAATAATGAAATGATTGAATATCCCGGTAAGGTAATATGGATTTCTGCTGAGGCAGAATTCACGCCCAAGACCATCCAAACTAAAGAAGAGCGATTGGATCAGGTATATGCCGTAAAGATCAGGGTGAAAAATGATGGGCGCATCAAGATTGGGATGCCCGGTGAATTGTGGTTAACTGCTGCTGAATAATGGTTCGTTTCGAAAACATCAGCAAATCGTACCAAGGCAATCCGGCGGTAAACAACATCAATTTTCAGATTGACAAGGGAGAGTTGTTTGGGCTGATTGGGCCTGATGGTGCTGGGAAAAGTACACTATTTCGGATTCTGACCACTGTGTTGTTACCTGATAAGGGGCACGCATTTTTCAAAGGGCGCAATGTGGTGGAAGAATACCGCTATGTGCGAAAAAATGTCGGCTATATGCCAGGCAAATTTTCACTGTATCAAGATTTGAGTGTAAAAGAAAATTTGGAGTTTTTCGCAACTATTTTCAAAACCACCATCGCTGAAAATTACGAGCTGATTAAAGAAATATATGAACAGTTGGCACCTTTCGAAAACAGAAGAGCAGGCGCCTTGAGTGGTGGCATGAAGCAAAAGCTGGCCTTGAGTTGCGCCCTGATTCACAAGCCTGAAGTGCTGGTGCTCGACGAGCCTACTTTTGGTGTTGATGCCGTGTCGCGGCGTGAGTTTTGGGACATGCTGAAGTCGCTGAAAGAAAAGGGTGTGACTATTTTGGTTTCTACGCCCTACATGGACGAAGCAGCCTTGTGCGATCGAGTAGCTCTGATTCAGGATGGTGACATACTCAAAATAAACACCCCGGAGGGCATCATAAATCAGTTTGGCAAGCGCCTGTATAAAGTGGTGACACATCATATCTATCAGGCATTGAAAGTATTGGAAAGTATGGGTTTCGAAGCCTATTCCTTCGGACAAGAAATTCACATTTATTCCGACACTCAGCTCGATGAGGAAGCACTAAAAAGGCATTTATTTTCCGTAAAAATAGAAGATGTACGCATTGATGTGGGAAAGCCACTGATAGAAGATTGCTTTATGGATTTAATGGTAAATAAAAAAACAACTGCGCATGTTTGATAAGCAGGCAATTGTAGCCACAGGTCTCACCAAAAAGTTTGGCGATTTCGTGGCCGTAGATGCCATTACATTCGAGGTAAAACAAGGCGAAATATTTGGTTTTCTCGGTGCCAATGGTGCTGGTAAAACCACGGCCATCAAGATGTTGTGTGGATTGTCAAAGCCATCTTCCGGGATGGCAACAATATCGGGATTCGATATTTATGTGCAGTCAGAAGAGATCAAAAAAAATATTGGCTACATGAGCCAGCATTTTTCACTCTATCAGGATATGACCATCCGGGAAAACATCCGTTTTTATGGTGGTATTTATGGGTTATCGTCTAATGACATCAAAAGTAGAGGAAGCAAATTAATTGAGGAACTGGAACTGGAACAATATGCCAATCGCTTTGTGGGCGAGTTGCCTTTGGGGTGGAAGCAAAAGTTGGCTTTTTCTATTGCCATCATTCACAAGCCCGGCATCGTATTTCTCGACGAACCCACAAGTGGCGTGGATCCGATTACGCGAAGACAATTCTGGAACATGATCTACAAAGCGGCAGATAGTGGCATTACCGTTTTTGTAACCACGCATTACCTCGAAGAAGCCGAGTACTGCAACCGGGTTTCGATTATGGTTGATGGTGAAATGCGCGATTTTGATACCCCGCAGCAACTCATAAAAAAGTACAACAAGCAAACGATGAACGATGTTTTTCTGCACATGGCTGTGCGCAGCAAAAGGAAAGGAGATTGAAGTGGTAGGAGTTTTAATTAATGATGAATAATAATGAAAACTAAAAGGCGGTTTTACCATACAATGTGTAACATTCAATTATTAACCTATTATAGCATTATCTCATTCTCACATTCAATCATATTTACTTTCGATCATTAACAATGAAAGAGTTTTTAGCATTTATAAAAAAAGAGTTTTATCACATTTTTCGTGACAAGCGAACGCTACTGGTATTATTCGGTATGCCCCTGGCACAGCTGTTGCTCTTTGGCTACGCCATCACCACCGAAGTGTCTAATGCCGACTTGGCAATTTATAATCAATCACCCGGGCAATTCTCTAACCAATTGGTGGATAAGCTAGTGTCTTCCAGTTTTTTCAAGCTGACTGAAAGTGTGCATTCCAAGGATGAAATGATGGATGTGTTCCGGAAAAGCAAAGCAAAAATTTTCGTCGTTATTCCATCGGATTTCGAACAGAAATTTAGCCGTGGCGAAGCAAAAATTCAATTGATCGCCGATGGATCGGATCCCAACTTGGCGAGCATCTTAACCAACAGCGCCAACGGCATTATCATGAACTGGATGAAGGGGCAGATAAGCGGTAAAATGAATATAGAAACCATCAACAGCGAAGTGCGTTGGCATTATAATCCTGAGCTGAAAAGCGTTTCGATGTTTGTGCCTGGTGTCATCACCATCATATTAATGTTGGTATCAGCCATGCTTTCTTCTATTTCTATTACTCGTGAAAAAGAACTAGGCACTATTGAAATATTGTATGTTTCTCCATTGAAACCCACAACCATTATCATTGGAAAATTAGTGCCTTTTATCATCCTGTCAATTTTAAACGCCGCCTTCATTTTATTGATGGCCTACATCATTTTCGATGTTCCTGTCAACGGAAGCATCGTACTGTTGTTGCTCGAAAGCCTGCTGTTCATAATTACAGCTCTGAGCCTCGGCGTATTGATATCCACGGTTTCTGAAACCCAGCAAACAGCACTCATGCTATCGCTGTTCGGACTCATGTTGCCTACAATATTGCTATCAGGATTTATTTTTCCAATTTCGAGTATGCCCCTCCCCCTGCAAATAATAAGCAATGTCATTCCGGCCAAATGGTTTCTCATCATCATCAAAGACATCATGCTCAAAGGTTTGGGTATTGAGTACGTGTGGAAAGAAAGCCTCGTTTTACTAGGCATGACCATTGGGTTGATAGGATTAAGCATCAAAAAATATAACATCCGCTTGCAATGAGAATTTTAAAATATTTATTACAAAAGGAGTTTCTGCAAATTTTTAGAAACAAGGCTATGCTGCCTATCATATTCGTGTTGCCAGTTATTCAGTTGATCATCTTGACTTTCGCTGCTGATTTTGAATTGGAAAATATCAATTATGTATATGTAGACAACGACCGTACACAGGCTTCTGAAAGACTGATGGCACAATTTGATGCCTCCAAATATTTTAATAACATGGGGGCGATGGCAAATTTCAAGGCAGGTATGGAGGCGCTTGATCGTAACCAGGCAACCCTGATGGTGCGCATACCACATGGCTTTACTGAAAAACTACTAAAAGAAAAAAACGCCTCTTTGATGCTCGACGTTAACAGCATTGATGGACAGGCAGCCACCTTGTCTTACAGCTATGCCAACGGCATTATTCTTGGATTTAGCAACACCATTGTGCAAGAGTGGAACGGATTGCCCAGTGTGCCAGTGTTACCTGTAAAGGTTGAATCGAGGTACTGGTTTAATGAAGAGATGGAGTATAAAAACCTGATGGTGCCCGGGATATTGGCGCTGCTGATTACTATGGTGGGGATGTTTTTGTCTGCCATGAACATTGTGCGCGAAAAAGAAATCGGCACCATCGAGCAAATCAACGTGACGCCCATCAACAAAATCTATTTTCTGATTGGTAAGCTTTTACCCTTCTGGGTGATCGCCCTGTTCGAATTGAGCTTTGGACTACTTATCGGAAAAATCATTTTTGACATCCCTATCAATGGCAGTTTGCCATTGCTCTATGGCTATTCTTCTATTTATATGTTGGTAATTTTGGGCATTGGATTGTGGATTTCTACACTAACAGACACCCAACAACAGGCGATGTTTTTATCATGGTTTTTCATCGTAATTTTCATATTGATGAGTGGCCTATTTACACCCATAGAAAATATGCCTGAGTGGGCGCAAAAGCTCACCTGGATCAATCCTATTGCCTTTTATATCAAAGTGATTCGGGCTGTGTTGCTCAAAGGAAGCACCTTTGCAGATATCCAGATGGATTTCGTGATCATGGCAGTCTTTGCCAGTGTTGTACTTACACTGGCCACATTGAGTTATAAAAAAAGGACATAAGGGCCTGAGTGTCGTGTCTCTAAAAACAGTAAAAATGTATAAAATATCCATGATTTTCGTTCTTGTTTTGCTGCTATCGGCTTTTACCAATATTGAAAAAACCAACTGTTCGGTTACGGTAACGGTACATGAATTGCGCAATTCAGCAGGCGAAGTACAATTTGCCCTGTACAACGAAGACGGTACTATTCCTGATAAGAACTATACAAAATATTTTAGAATGCTAAAGGGTGCGATCATAGAAAATACATCATCGGTAACCTTTAAAGATTTGCCGAAAGGAAAATATGCCGTAAACATATTGCACGATGAAAACGAAAACGGTAAAGTGGACACCGGTTTTGTGCTGCCGAAAGAAGGTATTGGTTTTTCAAATTACAAATCTATTGGAATCACAAAGCGACCAAATTTCGCAAAAGCAAGTTTTCTCCTAAAAACCGATTCCACAATTGTTATAAAAGTGATTTATATGTAGGAATGAAATAATGTGCTAAATCTTAATCGGAGGACTAATTTAATTATAAATTAATACTCTTTGATAATAAAGTTATTGCTGAAAAAACCTTGATGAAGAAGTAAGAGTAAATTATTGAACAGTAAATAATCCACCTTCTTAGAAGGTGGCTTTGGTTTGCCCCCATAGGGGGCTTTTGAGAGTTCTCTGCTTATTGAATATCGAACACCAATTATTAACCCAGAAAGTTCATTAGAGATTTAAGTTGGGATGAAAGGCCAAGAGAATTT
>CAYXVC010000131.1:0-5613 GCA_964468225.1 uncultured Gammaproteobacteria bacterium | reverse complement strand
TTGAACGTAAAAACCTCAATTTCAGAACTCGAATCAAGCGACTGACACGAAGAACTATTTGTTTTTCAAAGTTGGAAAAAATGCATGATACTGTCATTGGATTATTTATCAATCAAGTTGAGTTCGGACTGGATATTTATGGCGAATAACAACTTTAAGCCGCTACCCTAAAAATACCAGGAGAACGCAAGCTGTTTCTTTATACAAGAAATGCAGAAAAAGAGACAAAAATTCAGATGATCACTTATTAAGCACCTGAAACTTATATTTATTGAAGGGCTTTTACGATAGGGATGCCTCTTTTTTTAGTTTAAATAAAGAGGTCAAAACCCATGAAGTTGTACCCATATTACTGGGAATATCGTGGCAAACCGGTCTTGTTATTGGGTCGTTCTATTCACAGCAATCTTTTTCAGATCGATAAAAATAAAAATCCCCGGGGCAAGCCCTCTCGCTTAAGCTCGACTTTCGTTTCACGAAAACGGGGTATTTTTCAGAGCAATTCCAGCTGATAATTTTCATGCGGCTTTGTATATTCCTGACCTTGATTTTTAACATATGCCTCTATCATATTTCAATCAGCCCTTATCGACAATTTGAAGCGCTTCTTTGTAGAGAGTATTTTTTTTCAGCCCCGTAATTTTTACAGCCAGTGTTACCGCTTGCTTAGTCGGCAACTCGCCCAATAACAACATCAAAATACGCTGCACCTCAGAATCGATGCCCTCATCAAAATCACGAGAAGGCGCACCCTGCACTACAACAACGATCTCTCCTTTTTGCTGATTTGGATCAGTTCGCACCCACTCAAGCAACTCACCCAATGGAGCCTGCTTGACGGTTTCGAAGCGTTTCGTCAATTCCCGAGCAAAAGTTGCCGCACGCTCATATCCCATAACTAAAACCAATGACTCCAATGAAGCAACAATGCGATGAGGTGCTTCATAAAAAATTAAGGTACGTGTTTCATCTTTTAGTGCTTCCAAACGATGAACGCGTGTACCTGCTTTAGCAGGCAAAAAACCTTCGTACACAAAGCGATCTGATGCCAACCCTGAAACTGATAACGCAGCAATCGCAGCGCAGGCTCCCACAATCGGAACAACCTTGATCTTGTTTTTATGTGCAGCATGAACCAGATGATAACCAGGGTCATTCACCAACGGAGTTCCCGCGTCACTGATTAAAGCAATCGACTCACCACTCTGTAAACGCTCAATCAGGCGATCACACACCTGCCTTTCATTATGATCATGAAGCGCCGTCGTGCGCGTTGTTATCGAAAAATGCTGCAATAAACGTCCGCTATGACGTGTGTCTTCCGCCGCAATTAAATCCACATCTGATAATACTTGTACCGCCCTTGGAGTCATATCATCCAGATTTCCAATCGGCGTTGAAACTACATAAAGTGCACTTTCGACCATGATTACCACCCAATCTTAATTTAACTTGTCTATAATACAGTTATGAATACACAAGATATGATTTAAACACCATGCCAATACGCCCACTCACACCATCATTAAAAATATGGATCCAACTGCTGTTACTCACGTTATTTATTAGTGGATGCAGCACCCAGCCAAAAAATACCGGTTTGCAAGAAGCCAATCAAACAAAAATATCGGGTGATTATGCAGAAATTGCAAGGCAATACAACAGACTCGCGGGGGATGCATCCCCCGAACAAAAGCAAGTGTACAAACTCATGATGGCCAATGCACTTTTTAAAGGCCAATACACAGACAAAGCAAAACGTGTATTGCATTCCATTAACGATGGATTATTTTCCAGCGCACAAAAATTTCAACGCCGTCTGTTGCTCGCAAAAATTGCGCACAAAGAAAACCTTCCAAAATCTGTACTCAGCTATCTTGATACCTCAATCAAGAGCAATACCCCTATTGAACAAATCGCAGAGTACTATGATTTACGTGCCAAAGCACACGATGCACTTGGCAATAAACTTGCGGCTGCTCAAGAACGAATTCACCGTGGACCCTTGTTAAAAAATGCTGAAGAAATTGAAAAAAACCAACAAATAATATTAAAAACACTCCAGTCACTTTCACCTGAAATTTTGCGTGAAAAACGTGCAACTCCCATCGACTATACATTTGGCGGCTGGCTGGAACTTGCTCAGATCACCGGCCAACGTCAGCAACGAGAACAACAGATCAGCAAATGGCAACAACGTTACTCAAAGCACCCCGCCACAAATGCCATTTTTAACCTGATCAAAGAACAAGCCTCACTGGCCATTCAGCAGCCCACTCAAATTGCATTAATTTTACCATTAAGTGGCGCTTATTCAGGGCACGCAACGTCACTGCGTGACGGTTTTTTAGCTGCCTACTATCTACAACAACAGCACAATAAAAACTCAACACGCATTCGTATTTATGATATTCAGAGCAACCCCGACGCTTACAACACAGCCGTCACCGAAGGCGCTGAATTTATTGTCGGCCCGCTCAGTAAAAAGGCAGTCAACACACTGATTAACCACGCACCAAAAACACTGCCCGTTCCCACATTGTCTCTCAATTACAGCGAAATGACGGATAAACAACTGCCCGGCAATCTGTATCAACTCGGCCTGTCTCCTGAAGATGAAGCCCGACAAATTGCAGACAAAGCCTGGATGGACGGCCACACTAGTGCTATTGCATTTTTCCCACAAGGTGATTGGGGCAGGCGCACTTTCAATGCATTCAACCAACGCTGGCAAGAGCTTGGAGGGTTCACTGCTGAACAAGCCATCTATGCCAAAAAAGACAATGATTTTTCAAAGCCCTTACGCAGAATTTTGAACCTGAACGAAAGCACACAACGCAAAAAACGGCTTACGAACCTGCTGCAACGAACAATAAAGTTTGAACCACGCCGAAGGCAGGATGTTGATTTTGTTTTCCTAGCGGCATCGCCACGACAAGCGCGCCTGATTCGACCACAACTTAAATTCCATTACGCAGAAGATCTGCCTATTTATGCCACCTCGCGTGTTTACGAAGGCACACCCAACCCGGCGGCTGACAGAGACATGAACGACATCATATTCTGCGACACTCCCTGGACGTTGGGCGCGATCACCCCTTCATCAGAAACGTACAATGCCACTACGGCACTCTGGCCACAGCAAACGAAAAACAGAGGTCGACTGTATGCACTCGGCAGCGACGCTTTTCATATCATCACCGAACTCAATCGTTTGCAAAACGCGCCTGATGCACAATACCAAGGCGAGACGGGCATGCTCAGTATGGATGAAAACAACCAAATCCATCGAAAACTCATTTGCGCACGTTTTGTCAAAGGCATACCACAAGTCATAGAAACCACAGCAGAAGCACTATATGAAAACCAGCAATAGTGCACAGCAGCACCTGAAAACTGTGACGCGTGGCGCATGGGCAGAAGAGCAGGCAAACCAATACCTTCAAGAAAAAGGCTTGCGATTGATCACGAAAAACTATCGCTGTAAATGTGGTGAAATTGATTTGGTGATGCAACAAAAAAGCAGTATTGTTTTTGTCGAAGTACGCTATCGAAAAAACAATTTTTTTGGCAGTGCCGCAGAAAGCATTGATCGGAGAAAAAAATCAAAACTCATCGCTGCCGCCAAACACTATTTACAATCTAACAAAATAACTGCACGATTCCCTTCGCGTATTGACGTGATCGCCATCACCGGAAAAACCCAGATAGAGTGGATACAAAATGCAATTTAAAGATATCTTAAAGTTCTCAATCCTGATAACAACACTGTCATTTATACAGGGCTGCGTAAACTTCGCTTCCGACCCTCGCACCAGTGGCACAATCATAGAAGACCAATCCATCGAACTAAAAATTTCCAATCTGATTCAGGCGGATAAAACACTAAAAAACAAGATACGCATCAATGTCACCAGTTACGACAACAACGTGCTCCTCACCGGAGAAGCATTAACAAAAACAATAAGAGCGCAGGTGATCAATCATGTGGGAAAAGTCACCAAAGTAGAAGAAATCTATAATGAAATAGTCATTATGCCGCTGACTCCCCTTAAGGTACGTAACAATGATGCATGGATCACCGCAAAAATTAAAACCAAACTATTTAATGACAAAGGCTTGGGAACGTTCCACACCAAAGCAGTTACAAATAGGGGAGTTGTCTATTTAATGGGGCTCGTCACCCGCCAGGAAGCCGATACTGTCACTGATACTGTTCGCCGAATTCCAGGAGTCAAACGCGTCGTTAGAATTTTTGAGTATCAAAATTGAAAAGTGATAAATTGATGCGCTTAAAAAGAAAGGTTTGCTCGAATACCGGCAGGCGTCTGCAAAGCACCGTCGGTTGTTTTGGATACGTCATTATTAAAAATTAACAGATCAATCGTAATATTTTCTCGCGGCATCCAGCGCGCACCCAATTGAATAGCCGCCTCAGTTTCATTAGCACTACTTAAAAGCAGCTCGCCGCCTAGCTTTATTTCATTTAATTCACCTGCATTCAGTAAAGAAAAGTATGCACCTGCACCGACACCGAACTCCAGACCACTACCAACACCAGCAGTGCCCAATTCAAAATTGGCCGTGACAGAGAAACTGCTATCAAGCATTACGGTATAAGAACCCCCTAAAAGAAAGTTAGAGTCTGCACCCTCGGCAGTATCAATACCCACCATTCCGTAAATAGCAAGGTTAGGCATAATCAGGCGTTTATAGCCTACACCTCTTTGGCTAATAACAACCTCACCGCTCCAAATGCCAGCACGAATTTGTTGATTTTTATTTACAGAGTCATACAGATCAATAGAAATGCTCCCTAGCTCAGCAGCCGCCCCTTGCTCCAAACTGAACATACGAGTCGGCTCATCAGCGACGGCGCTCATATGAAAGCCCATGAAAGATAGTCCCAATACAATAGAAGAACGCAATTTTTTCATTTCACACCTATAATTTATGGCTGAAGATCCAGTTATCTTTGTTTGCCATGATCTTTCTGTGGCTGCACTACCTGAAACTCCACACGCCGGTTTTTAGCCCGGCCCAACGCTGTATTATTATCAATAACAGGCCTGGTCTCACCAAACCCCATTGGAAACAACTGGCTCGTAGAAATACCGTGCGAATTCAGATAGCTGACAACGCTGCTTGCACGACGCTCTGACAACTGTTGGTTGTATTCGGCTGAACCTTCGTTGTCAGTATAAGCATGCACTTCAATTTTAACGAATGGATAGCCTTTCAACTCCGAAGCCACCTCCTCCAGAACATATTTTGCATTACTCGTCAATAGGGATGAGTTGTGTTCAAAGTTTACCCCTTTTAATACTCCCTCAAACATAGCACAACCAATTCCATTCACCGGAGCACCCTCAGGCGTATTAGGACAACCATCACGAATATTATTCACTCCATCGAAATCCGAATCAGGAACCATTGATTTTGATTCCAGCTCCGGAACCTGATAAGACGATAGCAGAGGAATCTCGACCGGTTCAGAAGTTCGTGGAGAGTGCTCTGTCGTGGCTTCAGGGCGCTCTTCCACAGGTTTTGAAGGTGATACAGACTTTTTTTCTGGCCCAAAATATTTGAGGATATTGATCGTGAATAACTGAG
>CAYXVC010000130.1:0-5654 GCA_964468225.1 uncultured Gammaproteobacteria bacterium | reverse complement strand
GATTCGAACCCTCGGTACGGATTAACGTACACACACTTTCCAGGCGTGCTCCTTCAGCCACTCGGACACTTCTCCAGTAAGGGCGCAAGACTAAACCAGAACCAAACTGCTTGCAATCCCTTTTTTACGCTCTAAACTCCTGTTTAAATCACTTTGGAAAAGCGTACACCTTTTTTGTTACGCATATATTTATCAAATGCCATGCAGATATTGCGAATCAAAAAACGCCCCGCTGGAAGCACTGTAATTTTTTGGTCATCATATTCAATCAAACCATCTTTTTCTAATTGAGCCAATTCACTTTGTTCCATTGAGAAGTACTCTTTGAATTGAATAGAGTATTGTTTTTCAATTACTGCAATATCCAGACTGAACAGACAAATGAGTTGAGTTATCACATCACGACGTAATTGATCATCATCAGAAAGCTCCATTCCGCGAAATATCGGTAATTGGCCTACATCAATTTTTTGATAGTAGCTTTCGAGATCTTTTTCATTTTGGCTATAGGTATTCCCGACCATGCCAATCGAAGTGACACCCAAACCGATAAGATCACAGGCAGCGTGTGTGGAGTATCCCTGGAAATTTCTGTAAAGCGTTCCTTCACGCTGTGCAATGGCCAGTTCATCATCCGGTTTTGCAAAGTGGTCCATTCCAATATAAACATACCCTGCTGCAGCCAGGCGCTCATTCACCATTTGCAATATATCCAGCTTTTCAGCTGCTGATGGCAAATCTGCTTCATTGATACGGCGTTGAGGCTTAAATAGCTCCGGCATGTGCGCATAATTAAATACCGACATGCGATCAGGTTCCAGATCAATTGCTTGATCAATGGTCGAAGAAAAGCTCTTAACTGATTGAAATGGCAAGCCATAAATCAAATCAAAGCTGATTGATTTGTAACCCAGACGACGCGCTTCTTTCAATGTACTTAAAGTTTGACTGGTAGGCTGAATTCGGTTGACTGCTTTTTGTACTTGGGGAACAAAGTCCTGTACGCCCAGACTCATTCGATTGAAACCAATATCACGCAGTAACGCCATGGTATCGTGTTTGACCTCTCGTGGATCAATTTCAATGGAATACTCACCGCTGTCATCATCACATAATTTAAAGTGTTCGCCAGTAACGCGCATCAACTCACGCATTTCATCATGACTGATAAAAGTAGGCGTGCCACCGCCCCAGTGTAATTGAGTGACAATGCGCGAGGAATCAAATTTCTCCCCTTGCATAGCAATTTCTCTGTGCAAGTACTCCAGATAAGGAGCAGCCTTGGTGCGATCTTTAGTGGCTATTTTATTGCAACCACAAAAGAAACAGATGGTGTCGCAAAACGGGATGTGAAAATAGAGTGATAAAGGGCGAAGTGTCGTTTCATTATTTGTCTTCTCAACACAAGCAAGGTACTCGGATTCACCAAACCCTTTATGAAATTCAAGCGCTGTTGGGTATGAAGTGTAACGCGGCCCCGACTTGTCGTAACGACGAATCAATTCCAAATCAAATACGAGTGATTGGTCCATTGTTATGCGCCCTGTTTATTAACTGACTTAAAAACCGAAATTATACCATAGCAAAAGTGAATGCTCGCCTGTATTGGCATCAAATATTAGCAACACGACTCACCTCACTTTAGAAGCTGAACGTTTCCGTGTGGATCAATATCGGTCACGATTAAATTACAAACAAAAATTTGTTTTGGCTCAAAATTATATTTTAGAAGTCTCAACACTTATTTCATAACAAGCTCTTACCGCTATCACTATTAACCAAAATACAACATGACTAAAAAGATTATTACCTTTGGAGTTTTAGTAGTTATTTTATGCACTCTTTCGGGTTGCTCCGGCCTATTTTTCTATCCTCAAAAAAATCATTTTCAGACTCCTAATCAGCTTGGCCTTGAATACAAAGATGTCTATTTAACTTCAAATGATGGCACCAAAATTCACGGCTGGTTTCTTACTGCCCAAAAACCTATCCGAGGCACTGTCTATTTTTTACATGGAAATGCAGAGAATATCAGCACACATATTTATAGCGTTGAATGGCTCCCTGAAGAAGGTTATCAAGTTTTTTTGCTGGATTATCGTGGCTATGGAAAATCTGAAGGAAAAGCCAAACTTCCCGGAGTTATTGAAGATATAGAAACGGGTTTTGAGTGGCTATTAAATAAAAAAAGTGTAATTGATTATCCTGTTTACCTTCTTGGACAAAGTTTGGGAGGAAGCCTAGGGCTATATTTTTCTGCAACCAACCATCAAGCAAAAACAAACTTGAGTGGTGTCATTAGTGATGCTGCCTTTACAAGCTACAGTGGTATTATTCAACATATTGCCAATCAGCGCTGGTTCACCTGGGCACTTAAATACCCAGTCTCATGGAGTGTGGTGCGTCACTATGATCCCATTGATTATGTTGCCCAGATTTCTCCAACGCCTCTCTTACTCTTTCACAGCCCGGATGACCAGATTATTCCTTATTCATATAGCGAAGAGTTATTTCAAGCAGCAAAAGAACCTAAACAACTCATTAAAACATCAGGACCACATATTATGACATTTAGCCAACAAAAACAGAGGCAAGCACTGTTAAAATTTTTTGAAGACAACCGAATATCTCATTAATCCGAAATGCTGATTGATACCCACTGCCACCTTGATTTGCCCATCTTTGATTCGGATCGACAAAAAATTCTCAAACGATGCCAGCAATCAGGTATTGAAAAAATTATCGTGCCGGGTATTGACGCTAAAGGATGGGATAACCTTTTAAATATCTGCCATTCTGAACCTTCTCTTTACCCTGCCTTAGGTCTGCATCCCGTTTTTTTAAAACAACATCAGCCATCGGATATTCAAAAACTAGAACAATTAATCGACCAGGAAAAACCTGTTGCTGTGGGTGAAATTGGTCTTGATTATTATTTAAAGGAGCTTGATCAAACTCAGCAAAAAGCACTGTTTGAAACTCAATTAAATATTGCTTATCACGCACGCCTTCCTGTGCTTATCCATGTGCGAAAAGCACACGATGCGGCGCTTTCAATACTACGCCGTATTCGTGTTGTCGCAGGAATAGCACACGCATTTAACGGCAGTTTGCAACAAGCAAAACAGTATATTGATCTTGGTTTTAAGCTCGGTTTCGGTGGCGCACTTACTTATGAACGAGCAACTCATTTACGATCTCTTGCTAAAAATCTGCCTCTGGATGCCATTGTATTAGAAACAGATGCACCTGATATGGTCGTCAGTCACCATTATGGCAAGCGAAATAGTCCTGAATATTTGATGGACTGTTTTGATACACTGGCTGAAATTCGCCAGGAAGAAAGAAGTGAAATTGAGGCTCAAACTACAAAAAATGCTAATGCAGTTTTTGGATTTATACTCAACAATGCCCTCTGAGCTGTAACATGTCACTTCAGGTTTTTTTTAACAAAATCGAGTGCGCCTTCAATCTCGTTCATTGACGGTAAATCACCATATACCAAACCTGAAAACATGCCTGTGTATGTGGCACCAAGAGACGAACGCCAATCTTCAAATCGAGAAAATAATGGCGCATCTATGAGCGGCTTTTCAAAACAATTAGAATATTCAAATGCCCCCGCCTTCTCGTCCTTTGCACAAACATTACAAAGCGACTTAAATTCATTACTGGTAACAAAATCACGATATTCATCATGCTTTAGTATCATGCAGATATCATAAAGGTGGCGGATTCGATCAGATAACTTTGCAGCGGGATCTTCGTTGTAGCTATCCTTGATAACACCAAGTAATTTTTCAACAAGAGTGCGTTTTACTGATAAAACATTTACAAAAAAACCCTCCAACCCATATTGAATCACTAGATCGACTTCACCTTTTTTGACAAGCACCTCTGCAATCAAGCTTTGAAGTTCTCGTGATTCAAAAGGCTCGGGATTAGTAAAGGCATTAACCTCAACCAGCAATTCAGAAGAAGCTTGCCCAAAATCTGCACCATCAATTGTTCGGGGGTATCGATAAACTGTTTTACGAAACATTGAACCTTTGGACTCTCGCTCATCCTCTTTTAGATAGATTAAGCCTTGGACAACCGCACTTTCGACCCCTTTAAGCAGCTTCTTCCGCGCAGCATCACCTTTACCTTCAGCGAATACAGCTAAATCGATATCTTCTGAAAAACGATCAATCAGCCTGTAGGCCTTGGATAGAGATGTTCCGCCTTTAAACACGACTTCATCAATATGTGAAGACTCTGAAAGAAATTTCAGAGCTTTCGTGACCCAATAATCCTTTTCGACATAAATCTGAGGTAAACCGATAGTTTCTGCGGTTACTCCTACCAATTCAGAAAAAACCTCTTCATCTTCGTGTAACTTCATTATCGAATCTTCCATTCACTGGCCATTGGCCAGTTTGATTGATCCAGCTTTAATTTATAGGTCGTCGTAGGGTTGAGATCACGCGCCAAAGAGCGCGGCACAGATCTATTCAAACTCGTAAACAGCAAACCAACCAGTGCTCTTGCTTGAGGGCTGTAATAGCTTTGTGCCAGTTTCACCAAACGTCCCTGCTCGCTTTCTGATAACTTCGAAATATATCGGCGCATAATTTTCAGTGAAAGATCTATATCAGAATCCGGGATTTTTTTTATGTCTTTTAGCACATCCAAATACTGAAGCAGCTTAACGTCCTTTTCTTTGACAGGAATGCGCGTAACAATAGTTTTGATGGAAATCGTGCCAAATTCCTTTTTCTGACGACCTCCATTACAGGCAACGGTGATGATTCGTGGCATCTGCGTTGTGAGGCCGAGCTGGTTATAAAGCGACAGACCTGTCACATAGCCGCGCAAACGCCCACTCTTATATAAAACAGAGCGGATCAACTCGCCATCCGAAGGTTTTCTAAGACCAAACAGCCCCTTTTTAGGCACATAAAACAGACCCTTAGAAAAACGCTCAAGCCTTTTTTCAGCCACTAAGCGACTAATCGCCTTAATCACTGCACTTGGCGATTTTGCATAATTTGGCAACTCTTGATAGCCAAATATCTGCCCTGCAGGCATGGATTCGATACTGCTTTGAATGGTTTGCGCAATGCTCACGATGCACCTCCTTACAATCAAGGCTATAGCAACACATCAGATATATCAAGTTTTTACTTCTAATAACATGACATAAATCCAGAACAAAATAGACCTTAATGCTACCATCGAGTGCGAGTCAGTATTGTATTCGGTTGTGATATACGGGATCGAATAGGGATAAATCCATCATTCTTCCGCGATTAACCGACATTTACGCTATATACTTGCCCTCCCAACAAGAATTAACACAACCTAATACAGGCTAAAAAAACAAAAAATGGTAACAGGTGAGATAAAAAGCCAAGTTGACAAAATTTGGGAAGTATTCTGGACAGGGGGCATCTCCAACCCCCTTACAGTTATTGAGCAATTTACCTTCCTGCTCTTTCTACGCCGTCTGGATGAACGCCAGCAGCTGGAAGAGAAGAAAGCCCACCTGATCGGCACCGAGGTGAAAAACACCATATACAACGAAGCGCAGAAAAAACTGCGCTGGCACAGTTTTAAGAATTGTGACCCCGATACTCTGTTTGCCCTCTTCACCCAGCCGCAGGCTGATATCG
>CAYXVC010000129.1:0-5658 GCA_964468225.1 uncultured Gammaproteobacteria bacterium | reverse complement strand
AAAAAGCAGGCTCTAAATATGGGCGTTCAGAGCTTCATGTGGCGACAGGCAAGTCTGGGCGACGTAAAAAGAAAGCTAAAGGATCTGCTGGACGAGCCATAGTCAGAGATGAAAATGCTTTACACGGCTTTGAAAAACCAACAGCTCCTGTTATTCGTGAGGTGAGTGTTCCTGAAACTATTACAGTGGCAGAGCTAGCACAACGAATGGCAGTGAAAGCAGCCGAAGTCATCAAGACAATGATGAAAATGGGCAGCATGGTGACTATTAACCAGATGCTTGATCAGGATACGGCGACTCTGGTGGTTGAAGAGATGGGGCATAAAGCTAAAGCCATGCAGTCGGATGCATTGGAAGAGTCTATTACCCAGATTGAAGCGCTGGAAGGTGAGCAAAAGCCACGTGCGCCTGTTGTTACCATAATGGGTCATGTTGACCACGGAAAAACAACCCTGCTTGACTACATTCGTCGCACTCGAGTAGCTTCAGGTGAAGCGGGCGGCATTACTCAGCATATCGGTGCCTATAACGTCGAAACGGATAAGGGAAATATTACCTTTCTCGATACACCGGGACATGCGGCTTTTACCGCGATGCGTGCGCGTGGTGCGCGTGTCACTGACATTGTTGTACTTGTGGTGGCCGCTGATGACAGCTTAATGCCGCAAACACTGGAAGCCATTCAGCATGCTCGTGCCGCTGAAGTAACTCTTATCGTAGCGGTTAATAAAATTGATAAACCTGATGCTGATCCCGAACGTGTGATGTCGGATTTGGCGGCAAAAGATGTTATCCCTGAATCATGGGGTGGTGATGTCATGTTTGTGAATGTCTCTGCACTAAAAGGTGATGGTGTTGATGAGTTACTGGACGGCATTACCATGCAGGCTGAAATGCTTGAACTGACTGCCGTTGAGGATGCTCCTGCCCGTGGTATTGTTATTGAATCTGCGCTTGATAAAGGGCGTGGCCCGGTCGCAACTGTCATGGTTCAGGCGGGTACTTTAAAACGTGGTGATATGGTGTTGTCGGGCCAGGAGTTTGGCCGAGTGCGGGCAATGCTTGATGCGAATGGTAAAGTGGTTAAAAAAGCAGGGCCTTCAATTCCGGTTGTTATTCTTGGGCTATCTGGCGCCCCCAATGCAGGTGATGATTTGGTTGTGCTGGAAGATGAGCGTAAAGTTCGTGAAGTTGCAGAGCAGCGTAAGCATAAACAGCGTGATGCACGACTGGCTCGCCAACAATCAGCCAAGCTTGATGAACTGTATAGTAATTTTGGTAAAGAAGGTGAAGTTCAGGTTTTACACCTTCTTATTAAAGCCGATGTTCAAGGAAGTGCTGAAGCATTGACTCAATCATTGATCAAGTTGATTCATGATGAAGTGAAAGTGAATGTTGTTGCAGATGGTGTGGGTGGAATTAATGAGTCAGATGTTAATTTGGCTGTGGCATCAAAAGCAATAATGATCGGCTTTAACGTACGTGCTGATGCATCAGCGAAACGTCTGGTCGAAGAAAATGAAGTCAGTTTGCGTTATTACAGTGTCATTTATGATGTCATTGATGATGTGAAGAAGGCAATATCAGGGATGTTAACACCTGAGCTGCGCGAACAAATTGTTGGAAATGCAGAAGTGCGTGATGTTTTCCGCTCTCCCAAGTTTGGTGCTGTTGCGGGTTGTCTGGTTGTTGACGGCAGCGTTAAGAAGAATAACCCTATCCGTGTATTACGTGATAACGTCGTTATTTACGAAGGTGAGCTTGAATCACTGCGCCGTTTTAAAGATGATGTCAATGAAGTTCGCGCCGGTACCGAGTGTGGTATCGCAGTGAAGAATTATAATGACGTTCAAGCTGGCGATGTTATTGAAGTATTTGAGCAGATAGAAGTTGCTCGTACATTTGACTGATCGTTCCTAAATTCAAAGTCCGTATATAATTCCCGTATAACTATTTTGTATGGGAATTTTTTATTATCTGATATAAAAGTTGTCACACCATGCCAAAAGAATATACGCGTTCTCAGCGTGTTGAAGAACAGATTCAGCGCGTCCTCTCTCAAGTCATTCCTCGTGAAATCAAAGATCCACGGTTAGGTATGGTGACTATTTCTGCGGTTGATGTTTCTCGAAAACTGAGTATTGCGAAAGTGTTTGTGACATTGCTCGGTGGTGAAGGCGAAATTCAGGATCGTATTGAAATACTTAATAAAACATCAGGTTTTTTGCGCAGTGAACTGGCAAAAAATATCACGATGCGGCATGTGCCGGAGTTGCGTTTTTATTACGATGTCAGTATTGAGCGTGGTGCAAAGCTGTCTGCTTTGATTGATAAGGCGATGGATCTGGAAAATTCATCACCAGACAGTGAGGAAAAGAAGTGAGCCAGCGGCAAAGAGCCAAAGGCAGAAAAGTAAATGGCATTCTTCTTTGTGACAAGCCGTTAGGTGTCTCCTCAAATGCGGCATTACAGAGTGCTAAAAACTTATATGGCGCTCAAAAAGCAGGCCATACCGGCAGTCTTGATCCATTAGCCAGCGGCATGTTGCCACTTTGTTTTGGTGAAGCAACAAAGATTTCCCAGTTTTTGCTTGATTCAGACAAGTATTACCGCGTAGTAATAAAACTGGGTGAAAAAACAGCATCCGGTGATGCTGAAGGTGAAGTCATTGAGCGATGGCCTGTGCCTGAAATCAGTGATTCACTGCTTGAAAAAGTTCTGAATGATTTTACTGGTGAAATCCAGCAAATCCCCCCAATGTTCTCAGCGCTTAAACAGAAAGGGCAGCCACTTTATAAACTTGCTCGCCAAGGCATTGAAGTGGAACGTGAAGCGCGCACCCTGAATATTCTTTCATTGGAATTGTTGAAATTCGAAGGTGCTCTGTTAGAGCTTGATGTGCATTGCTCGAAAGGAACTTATGTGCGAACACTGGCGGAAGATATCAGTGCAGCATTAGGTTGTGGTGGTGGGCATGTGATCTGTCTTCGCCGCCTAAAAGTGGGGCCTTTTGATGGCAATATGTATTCCATGGATGCACTTAAAGAGATAAAAGAGGGTGGTGATTTTGACGCTTTGGATGCGCTGTTGTTACCTATAGATCATGGTGTTTCACAGTGGCCTATGCTTAATCTTTCACCGGCGACAGTATTGCAACTGCGCCAGGGCCAGCCTGTTTTTGTTCCCAACTCACCTACAGAAGGTTTAATAAGGCTATATGCTGAGGATAACTACTTTCTGGGTTTGGGAACAATGCAGGATGATGGGAAAATTGCATCCAAGAGATTGTTTAATTAATAAATAGTTTTATACTCAACACTATTTTATTTTAGAATAGCTCTATTTTAAATATGTTGATTAACGGTGTTGAATCTGACTCATTAAACCCTTTGGATCGAGGGCTCCATTATGGCGATGGCCTGTTTGAAACCATTGCGGTAAAAAATGGAAAATTACAGCTGTGGGATCAGCATATGCAGCGTTTGGCGGATGGCTGTGAACGCTTTGGTTTGCCCGAGGTTGATACAGCATTGCTTCATGCTGAAGCAGCACTTCTGTTTGCTGATAAAAAAAACAATGAACGAGCAATACTCAAAATCATACTGAGCCGAGGAATCGGTGGGCGTGGTTACCATTCTCCAGAAGTCCCCTCTGTTACGCGAATTTTATTACGTTATCCATGGCCTGCTTTTCCAGACCACTATTGGCAGGAAGGTGTTCATGTTGAGTTATGCAAAACACCTTTAGGGAATAACCCAGTGCTGGCAGGTATGAAGCATCTGAACCGTCTGGAGCAAGTGATGGCTAGCCGCGAATGGTGTGAACCTGAAGTGCAAGAGGGATTGATGCTTGACCTGCAAGGAGATGTGATCGAAGGTACGCGAACAAATTTGTTTGTCGTTAAAAATAACCAGTTGATGACTCCCGATTTATCAATGTGTGGTGTTGAAGGTGTCATGCGTGGTGAAATCATCAATATTGCCAAAAAATCAGGTGTTCAAGTTCATATTACTGCGATAAATCAAGAAACATTAGAGGCGGCTGACGAACTATTTTTATGTAATAGCATTATTGGTATCTGGCCTGTAAAATCTACGGGAAAAATAATCTACTCTAGGTTTTCTTTAACAAAAAAACTGATGGCCTCTCTAAAGCAACAAATAACTCATAGTGGTATTGATTTGTGAAAATACTATCCAGGCTCATATTATTTATTATTGCATTGATAGGGGTTTTTGCGGTGTTTCTTGCGATCGATTTCAAGAAGTTTTATGAAACCCCTCTGAATCTCTCTCCTGATAATAATTCATACGAACTGAAACCTGGTGCAAATATTGGGCAAGTAGCAAATGCTCTGGTTGAATCCGAACTTATTTCTCATCCATACTATTTTATTGCACTGGCTCGGTGGCAGGGTGTTGCTCATCAGATTAAGACGGGAGAGTATGAAATTGCAGCAGATACGACTCCGCCTCAATTTTTGAGACAAATTGTAGACGGGAAAGTGACACAGTACAGCGTAACATTAATTGAGGGGCTGACTTTTCGTCAGGCATTGTCCACCATTAATGCGAATGAAAATCTGGTTCATCATTTGGCTGGGAAAAATGACAAACAAATCATGACAGAATTAGGCTGGCCTGATGAGCACCCGGAAGGCCGATTCTATCCCGATACATACCACTTTACACGGGGTATGAGTGATGTTGATATTTTGCAGCGATCCTATCGAATGATGCAAAAATATCTCGAAAATGCATGGTCAAAACGTGAAAAAAGCTTGCCACTTAAAAATAGTTACGAGGCACTCATTCTGGCTTCAATCGTAGAAAAAGAGACGGGGCTCAGGAGTGAGCAAGCGCAAATAGCTGGTGTTTTTATTCGTCGATTAAACAAAAAAATGCGATTGCAAACCGACCCTACCGTCATTTATGGAATGGGGGACCGCTACGATGGAAATATTAGGCGGCGCGATTTGGTTGAACATACCCCTTATAACACCTATCGCATACCCGCACTGCCTCCAACGCCAATTGCATTGCCTGGCGGTGCAGCGATTGATGCGGTAATGCACCCTTTAAAAGGGGAAACGCTCTATTTTGTATCCAAAGGTGATGGCTCACACTACTTTTCGGTGACTCTGGAAGAGCACAATAAAGCCGTTGCAAAATACCAATTGGGAAGATAACAGGAATCTATATTGATGTCGGGCCATTTTATTACGATTGAAGGCAGCGAAGGGGTGGGGAAGACCACCAATATTAATTTCATTCGAGAGTATCTGGAAGCCAAGGGGCTAAAAGTCACTGTGACTCGTGAGCCAGGAGGCTCAAAATTGGCGGAAGAAGTGAGAGCGCTGCTTTTGAATCATCGACAAGACGATATGGCCAATGATGCAGAATTGCTGTTGATGTTTGCTGCGCGCGCCGAGCATTTGCATAAAGTGATTCATCCCGCACTGCAACGCGGTGAATGGGTTATCTCTGATCGCTTTACGGATGCGACTTATGCTTATCAGGGCGGAGGGCGTGGCATTTCAATGGAGCGGATCGAAGCGTTGGAAAATTGGGTACAAGGGGGTTTTCGTCCTGAATTTACGCTACTACTGGATGCTCCTGTCTCTGTAGGCTTGGAGCGCGTTGGAAAACGAGGCGCACT
>CAYXVC010000128.1:0-5673 GCA_964468225.1 uncultured Gammaproteobacteria bacterium | reverse complement strand
GATTTAATCGCGTTATCTTTTGTTTGCAGAATTTCAATAGGGTAATTATCAATCAACAAGCTGGTGCCTGGCCCAGGAATGGATTCAAGTTTCTCAATAATCAAGCCACTGAGTGTTTTTGGACCTTTGGTTGGCAAGTTCAATTTCATACTTCGATTTAAAGCACGAATATTAATCGCTCCATCCACAATATAGGAGCCGTCTTTTTGAGGATGAATCTCACGCCCACTTTCAGAAATATCGGTGGTAAATTCACCAACAATCTCTTCCAGAATGTCTTCCAGCGTCACCAGCCCGAATATTTCGCCGTATTCGTCAACCACAAGCGCTATGCGCCTTTTTTGTCGCTGAAAATTCAGCTGTTGTACATTAAGAGGCGTTCCTTTGGGGATAAAGTAAGGCTCTTTACTGATCTCAACAATCGCATCAATCGTCAACTCTTTACGATATAAAAACGGCAATGCATCTCTCACATGCATCACACCCGTCACATGATCAATATTGCCACGATACACCAATAAACGTGTGTGCTGGCTATTGGTAATCACGTCCATAATGTCATCAATCCCTTCGTTAAGATCAATGCCTACAATGTCATTACGCGCTACAATAATGTCTTCAACAGTCACTTTTTCCAGATCCAGTACATTGAGCAACATCTTTTGGTGCTTTGCAGGAATTAATGCGCCCGCTTCATTCACAACAGCCCGCAGCTCTTCGGTACTCAGGTTTTGGTGCCCGCCCTGATTCGGTGAAACTCCAATAACGGCTAACATGCTGTTAGCAATAGTATTGATCACCCAGATAATAGGATAAAATATTTTCAATAGAGGCAAGAGCACGATGCTCGCAGGAAAGGCGATGCGCTCCGGGTGTAAAATAGCCAATGTTTTTGGACCTACTTCTGCAAAAATCAACACCACCAATGTCAGCAAGCCTGCTGCAATTGCAATTCCAGCCTCACCTATCAGACGTAGTGCAATAATTGTCGCCAGGGATGATGCCAGAATATTTACGAAGTTATTACCCAGCAGAATGATTCCAATTAGGCGATCAGGGCGTTCCAGCAGTTTGGCGACGCGCTTGGGGCCAGCTTGCCCTGTTTTTACAAGGTGCCTGAGGCGATAGCGATTGATGCTCATCATCGCGGTTTCACTTGCTGAAAAAAATGCAGAGAGCAAAATTAATAGTGCAAGAGAGCCAAACAAAAATTCTAACGGTATATTATCCATGGTCTTGTCAGGTCAATAAAACTTCAAGGACGAGTTTGCTGCCGAAATAGGCTAGTAATAGAATAAAAAATGCGGTCAGCGTCCAGCGAATTGCGACGCGCCCACGCCACCCAAAATGCCAGCGCCCCCATAATAAAATTGCAAATAACACCCAGGCGATCAGCGATAAAATCGTTTTATGCACCACCTGTTGTGCGAATAAGTCCTCCACTGCAACCGCACCACTAAGCAGCGCCAGAGTATGCAATATAAAACCAAGCGTAATGGCCTGAAACAGTAATATCTCCATTGTTTCCAACGGCGGCAGAGCGCGCACAAAGCCACCCGGCCTTCTGTTTCGTAAACGCCAATCCTGCACCGCCAGAAGAATTGCCTGCGCCGCTGCAAGCGCTAACAGGCTATACGCCAGAATGGAGGTCATAATATGAATTTCAAGGCTTAACGGCGGTCGCTCTTGAAACAGGTGCAGTGCGGGTAACGTCATATCCAGCACAACAGATAAACCTGCCAAAGGTAAAATAGTAATACCGAGACTTTCAACGGGCTTGCCCAATGCGGCAACCCACAACAATAAAGCAATGATCAGGGAGGTCAGCGAAACTGTGCTATAAAACCCTAAGTTCAATCCCTCCACAGTAAATAAACTGGGAACCAAGGTCACAATATGCAAAGCAATTGCAACAAACCCCAACGCCAAAATCCCATACTTATTCTTTTGCACACCGCCACTTGATATACGCACAATCAACCATACTGCCGTGGCCAAATAGAGAGTCGCAGCAGAAAAACCGGCGAAAGAAGTTAACATTAACCATACCCTGGAGTTGCAATTAGAGGGGTAAATAATGGCATAATCGGGCACGACATGAAAATTTAAAAGATTAATCGCGTATACTTGGCTTAAAAATACCATTAATTTTAGCGCTAATTACAAAGACTTATGTTTAAAGTACCAGACCCAAAATTATGAAATTACGCATACTCGGATGCAGTGGTGGCATCAGCGCCCAACGACTAACGACCTCTTTTATGGTGGACAATGATGTTCTCATTGACGCTGGCACAGGTGCAGGGCAGTTAACACTGGATGAAATGGCTCAGATCCGGCATATATTCATCACTCACTCACATCTGGATCACATTGCATGTTTGCCGCTGTTAATTGACAGTATTTTTGAGCGAATTACACGCCCTGTCACCATTCATGCATTGCCAGAAACGATTGATGCCCTTAAGCAACACATATTCAACTGGGTCATCTGGCCTGATTTTGCTCAATTACCTGACCCCGAACATCCCGCTATCATCTATCATCCTTTAATTCCTGGAGAAGTTTTCACTTTCAATGATCGCCATTTCGAAATGATTCCGGTCAACCATGTGGTACCCGCCGTGGGGTATCGAGTGACGCATAAAAACAAAACCTTTGTTTACTCTGGTGATACAACAAACAATAACAGCCTCTGGGACGCTCTGAATCATGACGACCCGATCGACTTACTGATTATCGAGTCTGCGTTTTCCAATAAAGATGAAGCTCTCAGTCAGCAAGCCAAACATTATTGCCCGAACACACTGGCTACTGATTTGAAAAAATTAAAGCACGACACCCGTGTCTATCTGACGCACGCAAAACCGGGGTCGGAACAAGCCATTTTGGCGGAATGCGCAACAGCACTGTCTGATTTTAATATCAAAGCACTCAAAGGTGGCGAAGTTTTTCAGCTCTAATATTTGAATGTTCTTTCTCTCTGCCCTATCATCTTGCTGGTAACTTTAAGAACAAGCCTCTAACTGACTCGTAATCACTATGTTTGACTCACTTTCTGAACGACTTGGCCACACCTTAAAAAAATTACGTGGCCAAGGGCGACTCACTGAAGACAATATCAAAGAGGCGCTGCGTGAAGTACGTATGGCGCTGCTTGAAGCCGATGTTGCCTTGCCTGTGGTTCGTGATTTCATCAGCCGCGTACGTGAACGTTCCGTGGGTCAGGAAGTATTGCAAAGCCTCTCCCCGGGTCAAGCGCTGATCAAAGTCGTCCATGACGAACTCATCATTGTCATGGGGGAAGCAAACGAAGCACTTGATTTGCGCGCACAACCCCCTGCCGTTCTATTGATGGCGGGTTTGCAAGGCTCAGGTAAAACCACTTCTGTTGCTAAATTAGCGCGCCTTCTTAAAGAGCGTGAGAAAAAATCAGTGCTGGTGGTCAGTTGTGATATTTACCGACCCGCCGCCATTGAACAATTAAAAACACTGGCAAATGAGGTCGGTGTTGAGTTCTTCTCCAGCACCATTGATCAAAAGCCTGTTGATATTGCTCAAAATGCGATTCTTCATGCAAAAAATCATCATATTGATGTTGTGATCGTCGATACTGCGGGTCGTCTGCACATAGACGACGAAATGATGGGGGAAATCAAACAACTGCACAGCGCTATCAGCCCTGTCGAAACCCTGTTTGTTGTTGATAGCATGACCGGGCAAGATGCCGCCAACACCGCCAAAGCCTTTGGTGATGCACTCGATTTAACCGGGGTCATACTCACCAAAACGGATGGTGACGCACGCGGAGGAGCAGCTCTTTCAGTGCGCCATATCACGGGCAAGCCCATCAAATTTCTTGGTATTGGTGAAAAAACGACCGCGCTGGAACCGTTTCACCCTGACCGTGTGGCTTCACGTATTTTAGGAATGGGGGATGTACTCTCATTAGTCGAGGAGGTTGAACGCTCGGTTGATCACAAACAAGCCGAAAAAATGGCTAAAAAACTGAAAAAAGGAAAAGGCTTTGACCTTTCTGATTTCAGTGATCAACTAAAACAGATTCGCAATATGGGCGGCATGGCGGGTTTGATGGATAAACTGCCAGGGATGCCCAATATTCCTCAGTCCGTAAAGAATCAGGTGAATGACAAAGATACCATAAGGCTAGAAGCGATTATCAGCTCCATGACACCTCACGAACGCAAGTTTCCTGCTGTCATCAAAGGGTCTCGTAAACGCCGTATTGCAGCGGGCTCAGGCACACAAATACAGGATGTGAACCGTCTGCTCAAACAGTTCACACAAATGCAGAAAATGATGAAAAAAATGAGTAAAAAAGGTGGAATGCAAAAAATGATGCGTGGCCTCAAAGGGCAATTACCCTTCTGATTAAAATTCAAATAACAGCCCTGCAGAGTAAAACTTCCCGCCGATATCCCAATCTGACGACTCTTTTACCTTGCTTTTTTGTACTTCCAACACGAGGTAAGTGTTGTTCCATCCATATTCAGTTTTAGCATTATGTGCTGCTGATTTATCGAATACATCCAACAATAACTGAACGCCTGCGCGTGCAGTATAGCCATTCATTTTGCCACTAACAGACTCTTGATTCTTGATCTCTGTTTTGTAATAAACACGGTTTAAACCAGCGCCAATATAGGGAACCAGCCATTGATTTTCATTGAAGACCCCGCGCAACACTACAAACAGACCGACCGGGTAATTTTCATAAACTACAGCACCACCTGATTTACCACTAATCTCTAAGCGGCCTTCGCCTTTATCTCGTCGATACCCCACATCCATTCCAACTTCGACCTGCCGAAGCAACTTATATGCGAGAGATACGTTAAATTGGCGCATTTTATCTTTTCCGTAAAAATCACTCCAATCCTCCAGTGTAGGTTTGAAATCTCCTCCTTTAAATTCAAAAGACCAATGCGGCTTTTCATCGTTTGTTTGTGAAAAACCAACCATTGGAAAAGCAGCCAATATAAATAGTAAAAATAGTTTTTTCATGACATCACTCCAATTCTGCCTGCTCATTTGCCATGAACTGCTCCAGCCATTCATTTACACTCAACCACAAAAAACTTCCCGCAACGACAGGTGTCAACATAATTTTTACCGTATGCTTTAGTATTGCGGATTCACTGATAAAGTCGGCTATTGAGGGGCTATAAGTGTAATACAAGTTTACAAAGTCACGTCCAATATTATTGGTCAAAAGGTGCGTATCACGAAAGCTTCGCAACACCTGCACCTCTGATGCGCCATAAGAACCATACGCGGCCGTTGCAATAAAACAGCCTCCATCATCGGGTAAGTCAGGATAAGAGATTGCTTTTTGCGGTACCCCTGTTTTTTCAGGAGAATTGGCACTTTTCAACTCGCCCCCTATTGCAATGGAAGCTTCATCAGAATAGACACTTTCATTATTTGCATTATCGTATGCTTTCACTGCGACATAATACGTTGTTTTTGCCAGAGCGCTGACGGCCACTTTATAAGCCGTACCATTATCCAAACCCGTCAGTACATATGAAGTCACATTATCCACACTGATTTCATTTTCAGACACATCATTGATTCCATAATGAATCTTATACCCTGTTGCACCGGCTGTGGCTGTCCAGGAAACTGTCAGACGCTTATAACTTCCAGCCA
>CAYXVC010000127.1:3461-5689 GCA_964468225.1 uncultured Gammaproteobacteria bacterium | reverse complement strand
TAATCAATATAACAAGGCGATCATGCCATTCACGGTTCATCCCCACGCATGTGGGGAACACGCTGGAGTTCCCGCCGCCAAATAATCCCATCACGGTTCATCCCCACGCATGTGGGGAACACTCTTGTTGCAAGTTATTATTTACCAAGCAAAATTAGCATGCAACCTTAGCTACCAGTTTTAAATGGCAAAAAAGAAGGTGACATCCAACTCCATCACCTTTCCTAATTGTTACAGAACGTCTTTTTCGGCTGGTAAAAATGACACCAATCGCAACCCATCGAACTCGACTGGAATACGCCGGTTGTCTCCCATGGTTTGAAAATCATACCCGGATTCGGTGTTGGTAGCCCATGCCATTACAATATTACCGTCACCCAGATCAGCTTCCATATATTCCCAGATTTTTTCTCTGGTTCGTCTTGATACATCACCAATATAAACACCGGCTCGAACTTCGAGTAACCATATGGCTAGTCTTCCACGTAATCGAAGTGGAATTGTTTCAGTCACAATTACGGTCATAGCCATGCTCAATTACCACTGCGGTGACCTATGTCACCAATATTTTCTGCATTTGGAATTGCCGGGGGAACGGATTCTTTCGGTGCTTCGGGTGGCTTAATATTGCCAGCCGATAAAACATCCTCGATAGTCGGTATGATCTTTTTTAACAGGTTTGTCTGACGAAAAATATCACGACAAGCGAGTCTGACATCCTTATCTGGTTTTGAAGGTGATTTTGCCGCAATCTTGAATGCTGCGGGAACCACTGTGTCGAATTTAAAAAGATCGGCAATATCGTAGACAAAGGAAAGCGGTTTACCGGTATGAATAAAACCAACTGCTGGAGCATAACCTGCTGCCAAAACCGCCGCTTCGGTAATACCATATAAACAGGACGTGGCAGCACTGATGCACTGATTGATTACATCGCCTTTTTTCCAATCTTTGGGATCATAACGGCGACCATGCCATTGCAGACCGTAACGCTTTGCCAATAACTGATAGGTTTTTCTCACTCGTGCGCCTTCAATGCCGCGCAGCTGTTCAACACTACGTCGTTGCGGCGGCTCTTCGCCAAAACGCATTTCATACATTTTGCGCACGACTTTCAAACGCAGTGAATCATCCAGCGCTAATTTGGCCTGATAAAGCAGGCGATCAGCTCGCGCACCGCCGGGTTGACCCGAAGCATAAAGACGCACACCCGCTTCACCCACCCAGACTATTAACGTGCCAACCTGTGCCGCCAGTTTTGTTGCCGCATGAGATATGCGTGTGCCAGGCTCCAGCATAAGACAAGCCACCGAACCCACCGGAATATGAGTGCGTACACCGGTTTTATCAATCACGACAAAAGCACCATCTTTGACATCAATCTGGCCGTATTCAACAAAGAGCATGGAGATACGATCTTTCATGGGTATGGGTTTAAGTGGAATAAAAGTCATTTTGATAAGTTTCTAATGCAAACAGAATTTTTTATATTTCTTTCCACTGCCAAAATACTCTTCACTGCAAGCCAACGATGAAAAATAATTTTAAATATCAAAGCAGGCGCACTGTTTCCACACCTGCATCAACGGTCTTTGTTTTTAATTTTTTATCAAAGGTGGCAAAGGGATAATTTTGCGAACAAACTAAATGCAAAGCATCGGCAAAATCCAATCCCTTTTGCAGCAGATTTATCGCTTGGGCGATATGAAGCGCATCTTCGATAGTCACATTCTGCTGCCCCAGTAATTTCACGAACGAGTCGGCAATCGCACCAGCAGAAAAAGCATAGGCGTAGCGCAATACCCACTCGGTTTCGAGAATAACTGTTTTGGTAATATAAATGTGTTCATCTAAAAACAGGCGTTTGGCTCTGGCAGCCTGCTCTTTATCGTCACCGGTAAGCAAACGAACCAGTACATTGGTATCAATACTGATCATCTGAATCATCCCTAATTTGATTTGCACCCTGCTGAATCGCCTGCTCCATTTCTTCAAGAGATTTGGCCGAACCACTGTAACTTAAAGATCCCGCCAGCTCATCCAGAGTAGCCGGTGGAAAAGGACGAGCGGGTTTAAGCAACACACCCTCTTCTGTATCAATAACCACTAGTTCCTGGCCGACCTCCCAGTGATGGGTATCTCGGGATGACTTGGGAATAATCACCTGTCCTTTGCTTGATAACCTTGTTTTTGCCATGACCACTACCGAAAGTAAGAAATAAGTAAGA
>CAYXVC010000127.1:0-3361 GCA_964468225.1 uncultured Gammaproteobacteria bacterium | reverse complement strand
AAGTAAGAAATAAGTAAGATTAGTTTAGACGTGATCCGCCTGGCTCTCAAGGCAAATCAGATTCGACGTACCAGCAGCAGGCCACAGCCGAAGGCTTTGGAACGGCCTAACCCGCTGAATAATGCAATATCAATAAATTGTTGTGGTTCCATTACCTGTATCTGCCCATGAAAATCCAGACTAGCAAATTGCCTCAGATTTGGATCTGTCGGTTTTCTGACTTTATGAAACTGATGATTTTCAACGATCAGGTTTTTGACCTGAAAGCCACACCGCTCACCCTGCTTTCTTAGCCACTCTTCACCAGCTTCATGATGAATAATGGCTGTTGGTGGCCTGTCTGCTGGAACAGGATATTTGCTCTTGTATTCATCTACCCTGGATTCAACAATATCCCGACGCTTTCGTTTTTTACTTGTGTCATCAATTTTTGTGGTTTTAACAGCATTTGCTCTTAAACTAAATTGAAGCAAATCACCACTTTTTAACCGAGGAGCAAACTTCTGACTTTGGATCATAAAGTTTGAGTCAATGCTTACAGGTTCTCTTGTTGATAGCAGGTAATAAAATGGCAAACCTCTACTATCATCTCGACGATAGATAAAATCCCTGTCGGCAGTTTTATCTTCGGGTAATAAATCCCATATCATCTGATGTTCATGATACAAACCTTTAGCCAGCGTTTTTACCATTTCATCTAAGTGTGCAGGAGAAAATTCTATTTTGCTTAAATACATTATGCCTCCTTATCACCCAAACAGACATACTCATCACGACTGCTGAATTGCCAGCGTTTTCTGCTAATGGGTTGATCATATCGAGACACATGAAAATCCGCACTAAATCCACTTTTGTCCGTTTTCTCCCAAAAATAATTAGCTGTCTGTTTTAAACTTTTCAAACTGTCATCAATAACATATTTATCAAATGCATCTTTTAAAGTATCTGCTGAAATTTTTTCTGATTTAAGCGGAAGCGATAAAGGGCAGGATTTGCGGCCAAGGTAAAGATGAAAATGTGGCTGAGTTAAACCCGACTGTAAATCATCCAGAGTATATTCACCTTCTTCCTCTAACCATAGCGCAACAACCGCCAGTGCATCCTGTCGATATTCACGGGAAGATAAAATAGTCCCGAGATTATCCGTACCAAGCTCATCACGCCTTGTATGAAGATGCTTTATTTTTTTAATTGTTGGTGGTACCTGGGAAGTATGAAAATCTCGCAATACCTGTCCAGCTGAATATAGCTTAATACCAAAACGGCACTGTCTGGATAATTCTGCGTGTTTGCCCTCTTGATCACGCGCAATCCCCTTGCCCGCCGCTAACAAGCCTAACAAAGCAGAACGTGAAGGATGATCGCCACTTGGCCGCTCACCACCTACAGCTTGATCACCCCATGAGGCCAGCACACCGTATAATTGAAATACCAGATAGTTCTGCATCAGAATGCCTCGACTACCATATCAATAATTTCCTTCAAACTTCCTTCACCCGTTTGTGCGTTCATTATTTTTTCTTTATCTGCACATTTTCCATACACGGCATCCAAATTTTTACGCTGGCTCTTAATAGCATCAATAGCCAAACCAATCTGATCTTCCCCTTTTATCGGTTTAAAAAAGGAAACAGACAGTGAACGGGGTTGTTGCGAACCTGCTTCAGCCAGCATATAAGAAGTATAAGCGCGTGAAGCAAAACTGTTTTGCTTGCCTGTGGGTGCTACTTTAGCAACTGATTCAACCAGAGCAGACAGTGTTTTGTTAGCCAGATCTTCGTCACCTTGCAGATTTTCAATTAACAGTGTTTTATTGATGCAGATATAAAGATAATAAACCCCTGAACCAAAACCGGCATCGCCCATATGTGCCGCTCCGGCATCTTCGTCATGTGTATTCAAGTCATCAACAGCTGTAAAAAAATCATCCTCTATTTTCACAGGATTAACGGTAAATGCATGAGCAACCTGTACGGCAGCCTCAACATTGAATGCTGGTTTTGAAGCGAGCATTCGGCCAAACAAAGAAATATCCACTGCTTTTATTTCTGACCGTAATAAATTTAATTCATCATCAGCAGGCTCTCTACTTTCTGCTGCCAATATATCCGCCAATGACATTACAGCATTCCATTCATCAGGAGCTATATGTGACAGTTGTTCAATTTCCAAAGGGTTATCTTTTTTCACTTTCCCAAAGTGTCCTGCAATTGTGGAAGCCCATTTCTCTGCCTGTTTTTCTTTTACGCCCTTTTCAATCAATCGATCATAAACACTTTTTCCAAGTCGCTTGGTGCGTTTACCCGTCCACTCACTAACCGCTGATTCAAATATTTCAGAAGTGCGCCATGCCCGTTTCAAGCTTTGTGATGAAACACGCAAGCGTTCAAAACCACCAACAATCGCTGTTTTCGGACGTCCTAAATCATCCCTGTTCAGATTAGATGGTGGATAGGCGGTTAATAAATGCAATTGAATAAACTGACTCATTTTCTTTCCCTCTTAATTGAATGCTTTTGAACTGTAATAATCATTTGCCCAGCTATATTTCCAGCTTTTTTGACCCTGAAATTTTTCTGGTGTACTTTGTTCCCGATGCCAATGCAAAATACCATCAGCCAATAAAACCGGATTCGCTTTTTCACCCACCTGTTTTACTGCACGGTGTAGACTTTTATAAAATTCTTCTACATCACTGGCAGCCAGTAATTTCTGAAATCTCAATTCACTAAAAACAGGTTTATCTGACCCTTCTTTTGCCTCCCCTAATTGTCTGGGGAAGGTTATGGGTATTTCAGTTTTAACATGGGACAGAATTCCAGCTATCGTGGCGAGGCCAAATAGATGATACTTTTGCCAATCTGGCAGCCTCTTTCCTAACCTAAGAAACCCTTGCTGGATCAAAACGTCCTGCGGTGATTGACAACGGCGCAATTTTGCCCGTTCACCTCTGGCCTGTTCAGAGTGCAACCAGATCCACCATTCATTTAAACGCTCTCTTTGATCCTCTTTATACAAAGCAAAGTAGTATGCTTTACCATTTTTTATTTTTTTCTGTTCCATTTCAGGCCGCCTTGAGTGCTTTCATTGGTTTGCTGTTACTCAACCATTTTTTAAGATATTTTCGTGCTTTAATAATGCGCTTCATATCCCCATCCTCATTCAAACTGCACAAGACATAATCATCAAAAATTTTCACTGCATGATGTTGCAGGGATTTCCGCCATTCATTCAGCGTGAATTGTATAGCATTGTCATCATCGAGTTGATTGATTAAGCAGCGAAGTTGTTTATAAAAAAATGATTCAGTCTGTTCCCATAAACTATGGTCAATGAAAGAAATATCACCTTTGGCATCTTT
>CAYXVC010000126.1:0-5697 GCA_964468225.1 uncultured Gammaproteobacteria bacterium | reverse complement strand
AATCATGTTGTTATTGTTATTGCAGAAGGTGCGGGGCAAAAATTTGTATCCGATACCGTCAATGAAACTGACGCATCAGGAAACATTAAATTGGGAGACATTGGCCTGTTTCTCAAAAAAGAACTCAAACAACACCTGACAAACTGCGGTATTCCAGTATCAATGAAATATTTTGACCCCAGCTATCTGATTCGCGCGACGGCTCCTAACTCATCCGATCAACTTTACTGTGGCCGTCTGGCTCGCGCGGCCACTCACGCAGCCATGGTAGGGAAAACCGGTATGCTGATAGGACACTGGTATGATCTGCTCACCCATGTTCCATTTCAAGCATTGGAGCATCAAAGTCGAAGAATCAATATTGATGGTGAGCTATGGTTCAGTGTACGAGAAAATACAGGGCAGCCACAGTATCTTGCCCGTAGTGCGCCTATTCATGAAAAATAGCCATCACTGGCATTGAGTGTTTCCATGGGTCACCTCCTACAACGAAATAATCACTCGGCTATTTTCCGGAAATTTCGACTGCATCACCCATTTTTTCCAGGTAAAATACTTTCTTACGCGCGGTTGCCGTCATCATTCCCCAAAACCAGTTAATTTTGTAGCGCTCAACTTTTATATCATAGCATTCTGACAAAAACAGAAGCTTATGACACGCTCTTTTTCCGTATGTTTTGAAGTGTGCTTTATTAAAAACACGAAGAAACAGGTCGTATATTTTACAGATCATATAATCACCACACCAATCCGTTATCACCAGCCTTCCTGCCGGTTTCAGAACACGCATGATCTCGTTAAGCGCCACCATCGGTTCGCGGATGTAGTGGAACATACTGCAGCAAACAACAATATCAAACGTCTCATCTTCGAACGGTAATTTCTCCGCCCAACCTTGCTCTATATGAACCTTGTTCGACAGTCGCTTGCTGGCGATATCGAGCATCTCCCTAGTCGGATCAACACCCGCCAAAATGGCATCGGGATACCTCTTTTCTATTGTCTCCAGTAAAGCGCCCGTCCCACAGCCAATATCGAGCAAGCGATCACCAGAATTCAATTCAATTTTTTTCAGTGTTTTCTGAAGCGTTGCTTTAATATAAAAGCTCCACTTATCATCATACTCTTGTGACAATCGGGCATACTCTTTTTGAACCGGATTTTTATTATTGTTTTTCAATCCAGTATGTTTCATAACTACCGCCTTTATATGCAGAAAATTGTGTTTATTTACCAAGCCAGTCCCATTCCTTAACATTTCATTAATACCCTCAGGAATAGAGTAGTGACTACAGCCACAAGGCGGTCATTATTATCGAGGTATTAAATGAAAACACTGTTCATTACGACACTTTTAACATTGGGATGTTCTATGGTCTCAACCACGCTATCAGCAGATATTGGGGAGAAAGGCTGGAATGGCTCTCTAGGACTGGTGCTAGGCGGTGTGAGTGGGGAGAGTCAATTTGATGCTTATGGCGGTAAAAAACGTATTGAATCACTGACTGAAAAGCCTGCTTCTTACAATTATGATCTTCTGTTTCCTGACATTCAATTGGGTTACACCTTTCAAAACAACATCACCACCTACATGGGTGGTGGTTTGCTTGATGGCGGTAAAGCCGGTATCCGTTATACATTTTCCGATAAGACCCGCTTGTCGGTATCTATTCCTCTGTTTTTAGGGACTGCCGGTGAAGTGTGGCAAGACCCTTACCTGACCCAAAAAGATCGCAAAACGACCCATGCCAAACTGGAGGCAGCCATGGGCTTTTCTGTTGATAATATTTGGGGGTCGTTTGCTTCTATTCATTACGCCTATCAGGATCTATCGATAACGGATGATGAGGCAGGTGAATCGCTTAAATCTCGTTTGACATCAACTGAAATCAAGCAGTTGAGACGCGGCAATAAATCTCACAGCACTTCTGTTTCTCTTCCACCTTTGGCCTTGGGCGGTGGTTTCTATTTAGTGGGCGGAGCCAATTATGTCCGCACCAATGCCGTAGGCGATGCCAATAGTTTTACTGCTCAGAGTGTTGATTTAACGCTTGCTTATGAAAAGGGGCATTTTGAAATTTTTGCTTATCTCTCGGGTGGCGAGAAAAACTATCGTGCAATTAATCCTGTCTTTGGTAACAAACGCAAAGATGATCTCGGCACCATTGCTGCGGGCATCACCTACTGGAAACCCTTTAATTGGGAAAATAGCAGTCTGGGATTAATGCTTGTGAGTGAACGCAATAAATCTAATATCAATTTTTACGACACACGTGATGATCTGTTAATCACAAGCTTCAACTACCATTTCTAGCCCGGATATCAGGAGGCCCAATGAAGTTTATATTGATTGCTCTGCTGGTTGTTGTGCTTTCAGGGTGTGCAAGCAAAATGATGCCGCTGTCAAAAACGCTGCCAGACCCGTTACCCATTGCGTTAGCTCCAGACTGGAAGGTGACTGATTACAAACGGCTCTCCAGACAGATTTTTACAGCGGATCAACATGCCGAAATGCAGCAATACATCGCACAGGTACTCAACCATAATCCAGACCTGAAATCCATTTTTGCGACGGCAA
This sequence comes from uncultured Gammaproteobacteria bacterium, assembly GCA_964468225.1. Classification (GTDB taxonomy): domain Bacteria; phylum Pseudomonadota; class Gammaproteobacteria; order JAADGQ01; family JAADGQ01; genus S141-38. The sequence continues at coordinate 3,119 of CAYXVC010000126.1, read as the reverse complement.
AATCAGCAAGCTATAACGTGAAGATTGCCAATGCAGAAAACCGGCCCCGTGCAGACCTGAATCTATCAAAAACTCGCAACAAGGATATCCTGAAAGAGATCAGTAATACGGCATCGGTAGGAATTGATGTGAACTGGGCGCTGGATGTATGGGGAAAGCTTTCAGATGATGCCGCTGCGGCGCAGCATTTTTCAGATAAAAGCCAATATGATCTGCAACAGCTCAGGCGAGTATTGGTGAGCCAATCAGCACGTTTGTGGGTTGAATATCGCGGTTATGTTCATGCTGAAAAATATCTGATGGATCTCAATAAAGCTCAAACCGATGTGGTGAGCTACTATCAGGATGCTTATCAGGCCGGTCTCATACCTTTTAGTTACTACCAAGGGGCGTTTCAAGTCGGCTTGGTGCCTTACGAGTTTTTTCTGGATGCAAAAAACAGTCAGAAACGAAGCCAATCCCGCCTGCAAGAAGTGCAGCTGGAGAAGCTAAAAACGCTGCAATTTATGAACATCTTGCGTGGCCGTTTGCCTGCGGATGAACTGCTCATCACGGATGATAAAATTCCCGTGAGTCTGGTGTCTCTCTCGGCAGAGATACCCGCGACAGCTCTGGCAAATCGGCCTGACATTCAGGCGGCATTTTCACAACTGCAAGCCTTTCATCGGCTGGAGCGCTCTGCACGTAAAGCGTTGTTGCCACAAATCAATCTCACCGGCTCATTTTCCAAAAGCGGACTGACACTGGAAAAAGCGCTGCGTGGTGATCTTGTTTGGCAACTGATCGGGGGGCTGACTCAGCCGTTATTCAATAGCGGACAACTCCGAGCCATCGCCAGACAGAAATCAGCAGAAGCGGAAGCGGAAGCGGAAGCGGAAGCGGAAGCGGAAGCATTCTGGTGGCAATATCAAAGCATGGTACTGAAAGCGATGCTGGAAGTTGAAAATGCGATGGCCAACGAAAAAATGTTGCTTTGGCAACTTGAACAAAAACAAGCAGAAGTCAGTAATTTAGAGAAAAAAAGGGGCTCGGCTGAAGAACGTTTCAGTGACGGTGCCTTGTCCCTTTCCGACTACCTGTTGATTAAGATCGAACAGATTGAAACATTGACAGAGCTGAATGAACTTGAAGTTCTGTATATCAAAAATCGTATTGATCTCATCACCGCGCTGGGATTACCAATGGAGCTGCTTCAGCAAAATAACAACGAGGAATATAGTCATGAAAAACCGTAAATGGTGGCTGTTTGCCTCCCTGTTTTTGTTGGTTTTGGTCATTATTATTGTGGATGATCTGGAAGATACCGCAGAGATTGAACAAAAGCAGGAAGCACAATATCTTCCTCCGGTTTCTATTGTGGAGCCAGAGCCTCAAGATAATAAAGGCACAATCCAGACCTATGCCGAAATCAAACCACGTTGGGCGACGACTTTGAAATCGCAGGTCAGTGGTGAAGTCGAGCAGGTTTTTGATCGGGCGCTTGCGGGCGAGCAGGTCAAAAAAGGAGAGCTGTTAATTCGCATCGAAGCGAGTCGCTATCAGGCGGCTCTGGACGAAGCGGAACAACTGCTGGCAGAAGCGCAATTCAATCTGCTACAAGCGCAAAACAAATCGTCTCAGGATAAGAAGAACTGGCAACGTTCGGGGATTGATGGAACACCATCGGATCTGGTGTTAAATATACCGCAACTGGCACTGGCAGAAAAAACAGCAAATGCGGCTAAAAGCCGTGTCAATGCGGCCAGAAAAATGCTCTCTTATACACGGGTCAAAGCGCCGTTTTCGGGGGTGATTACCCGACGCAGTATCAATGTTGGGCAAACTGTTTTTGAAGGTGATGAACTATTGCACCTTGTTCAAAACGACCGGCAGGAAATCTCTGTCGCATTGAGCAGCCAACAGTGGAATATGCTGTCAAAAGAGTGGGAAAAGCAGACGGCATCAATTCGCAATACAGAGAACATTGAAATTGCTCAAGCGCACATCAAGCGTGGCGGCGGCTTTCTCGATCCGGAAACGCGTCAGTACCGGTTATTTCTGGAAATTGACAATAGTTCTAACCAGCAATCTTTAGTCGGTGACTTTGTTCAAGTAAATTTACCCAGCCGCATTGCTCATAACAGTTTGATGATTCCGGAAAGTGCGCTGACCCGTGGCGGTTTTATCTGGTATCTGGATGATGAAGATCACTTGCGGCAGTTTATCGTCACGGTACTTTTTCATCGGGATGATCAGATTATTATCGAAACACCCGCCAGCGATAGTCTCGGTAAATATTATCCTTCCCGCTGGCGCATTGCGACCACTCCACTAGCCTCCTTTCTTGCCGGGCGCCGTGTGAGCCCTGTCACGACAGAGGAGAAGTAGCGATGCACCGATTAATACGCTGGTTCGTACTCAACCCGGTTGCGGCAAATTTGATTATGCTGCTAATCATCGTGGCTGGAATTTTCACCATGTCATCAATGCGCATCGAAGGTTTCCCAAAATTACCAGCCGATTCGCTTCAGATTGATACGCTATTTGCTGGCGCTTATACGGAGCAGGTCGATCAGCAAATTACACAAAAGATCGAAAAGGCACTGGAAGGCTTGCCGGGAATAAAAAAAATCCACTCCACTTCGCTGGAAGGATTCTCCAGCATCATGGTGCAAAGAAATGAAGGCTATAGCCTGCAACGTCTACAGGACGATGTGCGCGCTCGGCTGGATGGTATTTACACCCTGCCGCAAATGGCAGATAAACCGGTCATTACACGCAATGATTTTGATTTCCCTGCACTGATCGTACAACTGTATGGCGATACTGATCAACATACTTTGCAACGTCTCGGCCGAGAGGTGCGTGAGGAGTTACTGGCACAACCGGAAATTTCCAAGCTCAATGGCTGGGGGGAGAGTCAACCCGAAATACGTATTGAAATTAATCCCGAAATACTGGAAAAATATGATCTGACGATTAGTGATCTCGTTGAAAAAATTCAACAGTCCTCTTTAACCTTCAAAGCCGGTTCACTGAAAACGGAGGGAGCGAGAATTGCGCTGCGCGCCGATCATCAGGGTTATTACTATCGTGATTTTGCTGAAATTCCGGTTCATCAGAAAAGTGATGGCAGCCAA
>CAYXVC010000125.1:0-5916 GCA_964468225.1 uncultured Gammaproteobacteria bacterium | reverse complement strand
TGAATCAATGTCGCACTTATTTCGTAAACGAATCAAAGATTGATCCGAATCGATTGGGAAATTGAAGGGCGTCTCTTTAACTGTGCCGTCTGTTGTCCAAAGAATTACGTCTGCGGTCCGCATTTTATTCCTGGCGCGCCGAACGCCTTCTTCCTCTATTTCATCACCACAATCGCGCAATCCGGCAGTATCCGACACTGTCACAGGAAACCCATTCAGATCCAGATGAACCTCAATAACGTCACGCGTAGTCCCCGCCTTCTCTGAAACAATGGCCACATCTCTTTTGGCCAGACCATTTAACAGACTGGATTTACCGGCATTTGCGGGCCCGGCTATCACAACCTGAAGGCCATCGCGAAGCCGTTCACCGGCGCGATGGTCATTGAGATGACCGGCCATCTGATTTTTAAGATCAAGAATGTTCGTGACCATATGCCGATTAACATCATCCCCCACATCTTCTTCATCACTAAAATCAATGCCGGCTTCAACGTAGGCCAATATATGGACAAGCCTGTCGCGCCATTGATTTAATAAATCGGAAAGGCCACCACGCATTTGCGCCAATGCCTGGCGTCTTTGCTGATCGGTTTCAGCTGCAACCAAATCAGAAATAGCCTCTATGCCAGTGAGATCAAGCTTGCCATTATAAAATGCCCGGCGGGTAAACTCCCCAGCCTCAGCCATGCGTAAACCACTGACAGACCCGACCGCCTCTATAACAGCAGCCATCACGGCACCACCGCCATGGATGTGCAGTTCTGCAACATCTTCACCGGTAAAACTGCCGGGTGCCGGAAACCACAAAACCAAAGCCTGATCTAGTAAATCACCGGTAAGGGGATGAACTATTGATTTCAGGTAGGCATGGCGAGCTACTAAATCACCTGTACACAATTGCTTTAACAAGTCTTTTGTGTGCGGCCCTGAAACGCGAATAACCGCAACTCCTGCGCGCCCCGAGCCGCTTGACATTGCATAGATTGTATCGTCGAGAGCCAAATTAAGTCACCACCAATTATTGTTCGATGCACTATACTGGTACACTTGTTCCTTATAACAATTACCGGCTTAAAATATTATGTCCAAAAACTTTCTTGGCAGCGAAAATAGCCCTTATCTCCTTCAACATAAGGATAATCCTGTCCATTGGTACCCCTGGGGCAAACAAGCACTGAACCAGGCCGATAAACTCAATCGCCCAATATTGTTATCTGTTGGCTATGCCGCCTGTCACTGGTGCCATGTTATGGCCCACGAAAGTTTCGAGGACGAAGAAACAGCGGGGGTGATGAATAAGCTATTCATCAACATCAAAGTAGATCGCGAAGAACGCCCGGATATCGATAAAATATACATGAACGCAATCCAACTCATGGGCGAACAGGGTGGCTGGCCTTTGACAATGTTTTTAACTCCAACAGGTGAGCCATTCTGGGGCGGAACATATTTTCCCAAAACACCAAACTATGGTCGGCCCGGTTTTATCCAGGTTCTAAATCAGATAGCGGAAATATACGAAAACCAGCCCGATAAAGTCAAAACAAACTGCCATGCCATCACTGGGGCTTTGGCCAAGCGAGCAGAAAAAGACAAAACCCACACAATAACGATCGACATCGCCAATCAGATTGCAAACCGCTTTTTACAACAAATTGACTTTAATCTTGGTGGCCTTAAGGGGGCTCCCAAGTTTCCTCAAACCATAATACTAGACCTGTTATGGCGAACCGGCATCAGGCTTAACCTGCCGGAATATCGTGACGCAGTAACAATAACCTTAACCCGCATGAGCCAGGGCGGCATCTATGATCATCTTGGTGGCGGGTATTCACGTTATTCGGTAGACGAATTCTGGCTGGCCCCCCATTTTGAAAAAATGCTTTATGATAATGCACTCATACTTGATTTGTTGATCCGAGCATTTCAGGTAACAGCAGAGCCACTGTTTCAACAACGCATCGAAGAAACAATTCGATGGGTGCAGCGCGAGATGGTGACAGAAGAAGGACCCTTTAGCGCTTCATTAGATGCTGATTCTGAAGGTATTGAGGGGAAATTCTATGTCTGGTCTGCCGAAGAAATCAAACTTCACCTTGGATCAGCCTATGACACATTTGCACTAATCTATGATATTTCCCAAGCCGGTAACTGGGAGCAGGTAAATATTCTCAATCGTTTGAAATCTGGCAAGCTTGGAAATGACGACATTGAGCAAACTTTAAGCCTCAACCGAGAAACACTGCTCAAACACCGTGACGGACGCATTCGACCGGGCCTTGATGACAAAATTCTCAGTGATTGGAACGGTCTAATGATCTCAAGTCTTGCCAGCGCTGCGATGGTATTTGGGAATAACCACTGGCTGGACATGGCTAAAACAGCCCATCACTATATCACCACCTCCATGATCATTGATGGCAAGCTCCACCATTCTGCCCGCTTAGGAAAAATACAACATCTGGCAACGTCTGAGGGTTACGCAAATATGATCCGGGCGAGCCTTGCCCTTCATCAAGCCACCGGTCACACTGACTATCTGACCACCGCGATTGACCTCAACTCGTCACTTTATGAACATTATTGGGATCACATCGATGGCGGCTATTTTTTTACCGCTGACAATGCAGAAAATCTTATTGTCAGAACCCGCTCTCACCATGATGACGCAACTCCCAATGCCAACGGTATCATGGCTCAAAACCTCATCAGATTATATCTTCTAACAGGTAACCAGGAACATCTGGACCGTGTCGACCAAATAATCTCGGCTTTCACAACCGATGTGTTCCAAAATATATTCAACAGCGCGTCACTGCTGGTGGCATTTGAAATGAGGATGGCTCTATTGAGTGTGGTTGTAGCACCGGGCAAAAACGAAAAACTCAATCAAGCCATACTGACTACAGTGCGAAACAGTATCCCTTCAACAGCTGCACTGCTGATTATCTATAAAGATTCAGCACCTGCCGAAAACCATCCCGCCCATGGGAAATCTGCCATTAACGAGCAGCCAACAATCTATATCTGTCAAAACAACACCTGCAATAGCCCGCTCACTGAAACAGAGGACATAATTCAGGCTTTGATTGCTTTGTAGCTGGGAAAAATATTGAAAGGACTGAGATCAGGTATTCATCGAATCAAAGAATTCTTCGTTGTTTTTGGTATGCCTGAGTTTATCGAGCAAGAATTCAATCGCATCCACTGTGCCCATAGGATTGAGTATCCGGCGCAGAACGTGCATTTTCTTGAGAACATCCTTGGACACAACAAGTTCTTCTTTTCGGGTACCCGATTTGGTTATGTCAATTGAAGGCCAGATTCGCTTGTCCGAGATTTTACGATCAAGAATAATTTCCGAATTACCTGTGCCTTTGAACTCCTCAAAGATCACTTCATCCATACGACTGCCAGTATCTATCAGTGCTGTGGCAATAATGGTCAATGACCCGCCTTCTTCGATATTTCGCGCAGCACCAAAAAATCTTTTAGGACGCTGTAAGGCATTGGCATCGACACCACCGGTCAATACTTTGCCTGATGAAGGCACAACCGTATTGTAGGCCCGACCCAAACGAGTGATAGAATCGAGCAAAATGACGACATCGCGCCCATGTTCAGTCAGCCTTTTGGCTTTTTCGATCACCATTTCAGCAACTTGTACGTGGCGTACCGCAGGTTCATCGAAAGTTGAGCTGATAACTTCGCCCTTAACCGAACGCTGCATGTCTGTCACTTCTTCAGGACGTTCATCAATCAGCAGGACAATCAGGTAACATTCAGGGTGATTGGCAGTGATACTATGGGCAATGTTCTGCAATAACACTGTCTTGCCTGTGCGCGGTGGTGCAACGATCAAACCGCGCTGGCCTTTACCCAGTGGAGCCACCAGATCAATGACCCTGGAGCTTCTGTCTTTAAGGGTTGGATCGTCAACTTCCATCAACAGGCGCTCATCAGGATAAAGCGGCGTTAGATTGTCAAAATGCACTTTATGGCGGGCGTTTTCCGGGTCTTCGAAATTTATAGAAAGAATTTTCAACAAAGCGAAATAGCGCTCACCATCCTTGGGGCTGCGGATCTGGCCTTCAACTGTATCACCGGTACGCAGACTAAATCGTCTGATCTGACTGGGACTGAGGTAAATATCATCGGGACCGGGCAAATAATTGGCATCCGCAGAGCGCAAAAAACCAAACCCGTCCTGCAATACTTCAACCACACCCTGGCCGATAATCTCCACTTCACGGTCGGCCAGAGACTTAAGTATGGCAAACATAAGTTCCTGCTTGCGCAATGTGCTGGCATTTTCGACTTCCAGGTCTTCAGCAATTACCAATAAATCGGTTGGTGATTTAACTTTCAGGTCCTGAAGCTTGATCTCATCAACTTGATCAAGGTCCGTCATACGATCTCCGATATAAAGTGGAACAGAATATACTTTTTCTCAAAGGTAACGGCTAAAAGGAGCCATTTCCTGCGCAATTATCGACATTCACGATTCTCTGAAAAAATTGCTACATAAGAAAATGTTAGGAAAATAATCAGATACGGCCTTTGGACTGCCGATATCACGATTTTATGATAGCAAAATTTAAGGCAAAACGAAACAGTTGAATTTTGTAGTCTATATAACCCTTAATATGAACAGTTCAATAAAAAACTGAATTTTCTCAATCTCCCAAATAAACCAAAGGTCAAAAACCTAAAAAGGTCTGACAATTACTAAAATTACAATGCCTATCATCAATACAGTCGGCACCTCATTTAACATGCGATAAAACTTACTACGGTGCTGATTTTTATCAGCGGCAAACTCTGCAGCAAGTTTTCCAAGATAAATATGAAAGAGTGTCAATAAGATGACCAAACCAAGCTTGGCATGAAACCAATAACCATCTTCGGCGGTTACCGCATCAAACCCAAACAATAAAGTTAAACCCAAAGCCCAGGTTACCATCATGGCGGGAGCCATAATTGCTTTCAGCAATCGACGCTCCATGGTTTTAAAAGTCTCGGATTGCTCACTTTTTGGCTGACATTCACTATGATAGACAAATAAACGGGGTAAATACAGCAAACCGGCCATCCACGATATGACGGCGATAATATGAAAAGCTTTGATCCAAAGATACATCATACTCAAGCAAGCCCTGTAAAATAAACCTTAAGCACTTCTGATAATCTCGACCACACGAGCAACGTTTTCTGGTGGCGTTTCGGGAATTAAACCGTGCCCCAGATTAAAGATAAACGGCCGCTCCGCCATTGTATCAAGCACATGTTTAACCTCAACTTCCAGCCTGTCACCGCCAGCCACCACAGCTAAAGGATCAAGATTGCCCTGAAGGACGCAACTATCATCCAGATTATCGCGTGCCCAGGCAAGGCAAACACTTGTGTCGAGACTTACACCGTCAACACCGGTTTTTTCGATAAACCGCTTGTAACGCACACCGGCATTTCGCGGAAAGCCTATTATCGGGACATCGGGGTATGTCTGTTTAACGCCAGCAACGATCGCTGCCATTGGTTCAATACACCAGCGTTCAAATTCGAGTTCACCCAAATTTCCACCCCAGGTATCAAAAACCTGCAATAAATCGGCACCGTTTTCCACCTGCTTGCACAGATATTGTACGGATGTTTCGACAAGCAGATCAATAAGTTCCTGAACCCAGTTCTCACGCCTGAATGCCGCCAGTCTTGCATCTTTTTGATCAGGGGACCCCTTGCCTGAAATCATATAGGTCGCCACTGTCCATGGTGCCCCGCAAAATCCGATAAGAGCGGTTTTTTTAGGTAAACTGGCGCGAACCTGTTTAACTGTCTGATAGACCGGCGCCAAATGGTTATGAAGATTTTCAACTGTCAGTTTCCTGAAATCTTCTTCACTTCTGATAGGCTCCA
>CAYXVC010000124.1:0-5947 GCA_964468225.1 uncultured Gammaproteobacteria bacterium | reverse complement strand
AGGCGTGAGGGCGAAAAAACGATACACGAAGTGGTGAAAGCAGCAGCAATTCAGCGTTTCAGGGCTATTGTATTAACAACCCTGACCACGATTGGCGGACTTTCCCCGATGATACTGGAAACATCAATACAAGCAAAAATATTGATCCCTATGGCAATTTCACTAGGTTTTGGAGTGATGTTTGCAACGATGATTACATTGATACTCGTGCCGTCACTTTATTTGATTATGGATGATTTTAAAGAGCGTTGGAGTAGCGCATAAATTTTGAATTTTATTCAAAATTTTCTGTCTCAATAATACAGACTTCAAAAAAGGAGTTAGGACATGAGTATTGAACGAAAAAATATGACTCAAGATGAACCTCAAGTGGCATGTGGTGTGTGTATGAATGAAATTCCTGCTTCTGTTGCACTCAGTGTAGAAGGTGATGACTATGTGCAATATGTTTGCGGCATGGAATGCCATCAAAAATGGAAAGAGCAATCAGAAAAAAATAAAAAACCGGATGTTGATGCGGGATAGTTTTATGTGAGGCTTCTTAAATATTAAGAAGCCTCGGTTTTTTTAATCAGAGCTTTTCAGCCGCTGCAAGCACCTCATCCACATGCCCTTTGACTTTCACCTTGCGCCATTCGGCTTTTAAAACGCCTTCTTTATCAATAAGGAATGTGCTGCGTTCAACGCCAATAAATTCTTTTCCGTAGAGCTTTTTCGGTTTCATAACATCAAATAATCCGCAGAGTGTCTCTTCTTTATCGGATAAAAGGTCAAACGGGAAGCTCTGTTTGGCTTTGAAGTTTTCATGCGCTTTAATGCCATCTCGGGATACACCCAATATCACAGTATTCAATGTAGTAAAACGATCATGAAGGTCTCGAAAGTTTTGTCCTTCCAATGTGCAGCCCGGTGTGCTGTCTTTGGGATAGAAATAGAGCACGATATTTTTACCTCGTAGCCCGGCAAGGCTAATGGATTGCTCACCTGTGGCAGGCAATTCAAAGTCTGGTACGGGTTTGCCTATCATAATTTTGTTCATTTATTTATTACCTGAAATTTATCGGTAAACGAATCATAGTATAAAACTTACTGGAATGAAGGCATAAATTATGAATTTGTTGAATATATACTACTAATGTGAATTTCACACAAAATTTATGTGAATATTAACGTGATATATTAAAATATCTGGAGTATTCTTAGTAACTTATCAAATTCGGAAACGACTTGTAACTATCTTGTTGCGAGGGAGTGATAACGCCGCCAGGGAATGAAGGCAACAGCCATTCATTATAACTAGAGGATACCTGGATGTACTACGGGTGGTGTTATGGTAATCATCACAATGAGCCGGTTTTAAGGTTCATTTTGATTGCATGTTTTTGCATATCGGGGTTTTCTGCCGAGCTTTATGCGCAAGAAAGCAGTGCTGAATCAGCTTCTGAACAAACTATCACATCTTATATCCATAGCGCAGAGCTTGCGAAGCAGGATGGCCAATGGCTGCTCGCTGCACAAGCGCTGGCGAATGCCGCTCGGCTCACACTGCAAAGTGGCCAACCGAATGAGGCAAAGGAGCTTGTGGATCAGGCTTTAAAAATACCTCGTGACAACATGAGGCCACACGACAGTGCTTACCTGTTGATCAATCTGGGTCGTACTTTGGCGATGATTGATGAGCAACTTTCTGATCCCCTTCATCCCTTGCGCCTGAAAGCGTTTGATCTGTTTAACAAAGCGATAAAAATTGCGGCTCAGGCGCAGGATGTTGAAACGGTTTCCTACGGACTGGGTTATACCGGAGCGCTTTTTGAAACCGAAAAACACTATAAAGAAGCGTTGGCGTTCACCCGCAGAGCCATTTTTCATGCACAGCAAATTGACGCCAGACAACCGATGTTTCTGTGGCAATGGCAAAAGGGTCGATTGTTTGCTGCTCTGGGGTTGCGCAGTGTAGCCATTGATGCTTATCAGAAAGCCGTTACATTGTTGCAGGGTTTGCACTCTGTCACGGATAAAGCATCGACGGATGAAGCCTACTCTGGAAAGGTCTATCTGCAACTGGTTGATTTGTTGTTGCAAGAAGCAAAACATAGTCAGGATAATGTAGAGACAACAAATTTTCTGAGCTCTGTACGTGATTTGGTAGAGCAGATGAAAGCGGCTGAGTTACGCGACTATTTTCAGGATGAATGTGTCGATATGTTGCAGGCCAAGATTAAGGATGTCGGAAAAGTATCTCCCACAGCCGTAGTGATTTACCCGATTATACTTGAGGATCGGCTGGAGCTTCTGCTGAATTTCCCTAGTGGTGAGATGAAACGCTATAGCGTGCCGGTCGATAAAAACAGACTGTCTGCCGAGATTCACCAGTTTCGTCGTATGCTGGAGAAGCGCACGACAAATCAATATCGCCCTCATGGTCAACAACTCTACGAATGGTTTATTACTCCTTTTGAGAATGATCTGAAATCTTTAAATATCGATACTCTGGTATTCGTTCCCGATGGTGCGTTACGCACCATACCTGTCGCCGCACTTTATGACGGTAAAAAATTTCTGATCGAAAAATACGCGGTAGCAACAACGCCGGGGATAGAACTGACCGATCCGGCACCACTGGATCGTAGCCGGATCAAGGCACTTTATGCAGGATTAAGTAAATCTGTACAAGGGTTCCCACCTCTTGAAAATGTTCCTGAAGAGCTAAGCGGTGTTCGTGATCTATATGACGGTGAATTGCTGCTTGATGAAAGCTTTACCCAAAAAAACCTCGAAAAGTCACTGGGCGACAAACAACTCAATGTGCTGCATATTGCGACTCACGGACAGTTTTCGGGCGATGCTGATAGCAGTTTTATTCTGGCTTATGACGGTCGCTTGAGCATTAATCAGTTAGCGAAACAGATCGGGATGTTCAAATTTAGAGATACACCACTGGAGCTTTTGGTGCTCAGTGCGTGTGAAACGGCTCAAGGCGATGAACGGGCGGCATTGGGGTTGTCTGGCGTGGCCATTAAAGCGGGTGCGCGCAGTGCAGTGGGTACGTTGTGGAAAGTCGATGATATTGCCGCATCGCAATTGATCCGTGATTTTTATCGGCAGTTGCAAGATCCGCAATCATCACGCGCCGTTGCCTTGCAAAAAGCGCAGCAGGAGATGTTAGGCGATATACGATTCCGGCATCCGGGTTACTGGTCTGCCTATATTCTTATTAATGGCTGGTTATAAGATGATGAAAATTATCGATTCAAAACCAGTCGCAGCAACAACTATCATTCTGCTCATATTCGGGATTGTTACAGGTCTCCGACAGCTTGGTTTGTTACAGGAACTGGAGCTTGCTCTGTATGATTTTCATCTGAAATCCAAAACTTCTGAAAGTGTGAATGAATCACCTGTGGTGCTGATCAGGATTTATGAATTGGATATTCAGCGGTTGGGTTATCCGGTTAATGGCTATTCATTGGCAGAGGCGCTGAATCTGCTTGATACATTGGGTGCGCGTGCCATCGGTGTGGATCTCTATCGTGATTTTCCCACTCAGGGGAATGATGAGCTGCGTGCCGCCGTGACCCGCATTCCACAAGTCGTTATGATTGAAAAACGCTTGGGCGAACAGGTGCCTCGCCCCGATTTTATAGAAGATTCCAGTCAGGTTGGTTTTTCCGATCTAAAGCAGGATTCCAGTGGGGTGATCCGTCGTGGCCTGTTGATGTTGTGGGATGACGATGGCCAGCCTTACTTCTCTTTTGGATTGCAACTGGCACTTAAATATCTACAGGATTTTGGTATCACCCTCACAGCAGACCCTGTGGATGCATCGCAGATCAGGCTGGGTGAAACAACGCTTTTACGCTTTAACAGCAATGATGGCGGTTACCAAAATGCCGATGATGGTGGGTATCAGATGTTGCTGGATTATGGGCGAGGTACCACGCCTTTTTCTTCATACTCTTTATCGCAATTACTGAATGGTGAGGTGAGTGCTGAACAAATTCGTGGGCGATTAGTTGTTCTGGGTGTGACGGCAGCCAGTGTGATTGATCGGCATGAATCTCCATTGAGTACTGGCATTGGAGCAACCCGCTTCAGCTATGGCCTTGAAATTCAGGCGCATACAGTGGATCAATTAATCAGGATAGCTTTACAAAGTGATGCGCCACTGAAAAGCATTTCAGACTCGGTAAAAATTTTCTGGATAGCAATGTTATCTGTTTTCGGCGCTGTATTAGGAGTCTGGATTCAGCGGCCATGGTTGATTATCGTATTTGCAGTGGCAGGTATTGCCCTGTTATGGATCGTGGCGCAATACATTTTTATCCACGGATTTTGGTTTCCGGCGGTATCTGTTGCACTTGCCTATCTTGGAACTCTGGCACTGGCGACTATTTATTGCGCCCAGCATGAACACTCTGAACGGGAACTCATCATGCGCCTGTTCGGTAAATTTGTCGCACCTGAAGTGGCGACCATGCTGTGGCAACAGCGTGAACAATTTATGGAAGAGGGCAGGCCGCGCCCGCAACGCCTTAATATCACTGTGATGATTATTGACCTGCAAGGTTATACGTCCCCCATAGAGGATATGGATCCGGCCGTTGCCATGGAGTGGATCGGCAGTTATCTGGATGCCATGACATGCATAGCAGCAGAGTATGGCGGCATTGTTGATGACTACGCGGGTGATGGTATCAAAGTTAATTTTGGCGTGCCCATTGCAAGGAAAAACCAGAAGGAAATTGAACAGGATGCACAGCAGGCGGTTGATTGTGCGCTGGCGATGGGTGCGGCGCTTAGCCGTCTCAATGATGAATTAAGTGATCAAGATTTGCCTGCTTGCCGGTTGCGTATTGGTATTTGCTCTGGTGTGGCTGTTGCGGGCAATCTGGGCAGCGCCCAGCGCATGAAATATACCACCGTGGGCGATGTGGTCAATACTGCCGCTCGTCTGGAAAGTTTCGATAAAGAGAGTTTCAAAAATGAACAGGAACATGACTTTCGTATCCTGATCGGTGATTTGGTGCACCACTACCTGAAACCCGGATACCGGATTACCTCTCTGGGGCAGTGTCATCTGCGCGGTAAAAACAAAGAGCTTACGGTGTACCGGCTTTGGAGTAAAAACAGTGATGTTACAGAAGAGTATAAAGGGATCGCGGAATGAAAAATCTTAATTTCATAGTGCTTGTGGTTGCTATTTTATTTCCACTGCACAGTTACGCGGCTGATGAGGACAAAACGCCTTCAAAAGAGCAAGTCAAGGAAAAGCAGTCACAAAAGCCTTTGGTTCCATACGTGCCGCCTAAACCGATCAGACCCACACCGAAAATTCGTACCAGTCAGGGAGGAACGCGAGGTTGCGGAGAGTTTCCGGTAGTCACGCTTCTTGCACCTGAACATGTGGCTTTGACCATGCAGGAGCAACCACAACTCTATTGGAATATTTCTGCGATGAGCCAACAATCAGCCGTAGTGACGTTGAGTCACGATGAAGCAGTAGAGCCGCTGTTTGAATGGCATGTGCCTGAGCCGATTGAGTCTGGCATTCATACTATAGATATTGCAGAGCATGATATTTATCTGGAAGTGGGTCAAACCTATGAATGGTCGGTGCGAATGGCGTGTGAACAAGACGAAAGTGGTTCGGGAGATCTTGTGGTGAAATCATATATTGAACGGGTTCCCGTTGATGAACGGATCGAATCTATAGAGCAGCTCGGTGACCCGATCGTTTTAGCTAATGCATATGCCGGCAGTGGTATTTGGCATGATGCATTTGCAACGCTTCATGATGCATGGAGCAAAGATTCAGATAATCAAATTCTGAAATCTGCATGGAGTGGTATGTTAGAAGAAATGGACTTAATAGAACCATAATTAAAAATAAATTAAATAAGGAAAAATAATCATGAAATTTAATAAAATATTTGTTGTACTGGCGATT
>CAYXVC010000123.1:0-6080 GCA_964468225.1 uncultured Gammaproteobacteria bacterium | reverse complement strand
TTGCTGGAAGATCAAACCTAATGGCACAGAAGGTTATCGAACCGCAGAGGTTACGGTTGGGGGTGTCGATTGCGATGCGATTTCATCGAAGACAATGGCAGCCAATAATATAGCCGGGCTCTATTTTATTGGTGAGGTGCTGGACGTGACGGGTTGGTTGGGCGGATATAATTTTCAATGGGCCTGGTCATCCGGCTGGTGTGCCGGGCAGTATGTCTAGGAGTTTGGGCGACAAACTTTCCGGTAGAGTATAGATTTTTTTTGTGCCATCGCCCGGAGAGGCGAATGATAAATAACTGGATATGAGACACAAGTCTTTATCGTATGGGTCGGTTTTACAACCATACAGCCTGTCGCCTACGATTGGAAAACCTGCTTCTGATAAGTGTCGTCTGACCTGATGTTTTCTGCCAGTCTCTATTGAAACTTCGAGGTATGACTGATTTTCTGCGGCATCATATTTAAGGATTTTTGCATGGCTGAGCGCCTGTTTATTATTGATTTCTGAATCCAGAACTTTATGTTCAGGAAATTGGCCATGCACGATGGCTTGATAATGTTTTTCAACCTGACGGTTTTGAAATAGTCTGGAAAAACAGGCAGCGATTTTTTTCTGATGCGCAATAATCATTAGTCCCGTGGCTGCACGATCCAGTCGATGCACTATAAAAGCGGGGCGCTGAGGTTTCAAGTTTTTTTCTACCCAACGGTTTATGGTGCAATGATCGCCCCATTTTGAACCCTGACTGAGCATTCCGTAAGGTTTAAACCAGATACTGTAGAGATCTTCGTCAGCAATTAAAATTGCATCATCAGGTTGCTTTTCCAGAATCTCTTTATCGTAATACAGATGCAAACTGTCACCAGGTTTTAATTGTTTATCCGCTCGCCTGATGCGTTTAGTGCTCTGCTTTCTGGTCAACCACACAGCACCTTTTGTCATGGCCTTCTTAATGGCCTGTTTGGTTAGCTCTGTTGATTCTCCCAGAATATCAACCGCCGTTTTATCTGGGCTATTGATCTCAATATGCTTTTCCAGTTTCATTGAGATCATTTTGCCTTTTTTTGGTCTGTCTTTTTTCTTACTTAATCGGCAGCGGTTTCACTGGCGTAAGTTTCCAGATGTCGGTGTTGTACTCTTCCATTGTGCGGTCGGTGGAAAACTTTCCACTGCTGGCTGTGTTGAGAATACTCATGCGTGTCCAGTGATCCCGGTCTTGATAGGCAGCGGCGGCTTGCTTTTGTGCATCAATAAAGCTACGGAAGTCTGCCGCAACCAGCCATGGATCATGTGGGCTGGTGATGGCATGAATAATCGGATCAAACAACCCCTGTTCAAACTGATTAAAATGGCCACATTCCAGTAGTTTCATGACGTGCTTGAAATCTTCATCATTGTTGATGATAGTGGCGGGATTGTAATGTTGACGTGTCTCTTCAACTTCTGATGCGGTGAGGCCAAAGAGGAAGAAGTTGTCGTCGCCCACCTCTTCACGAATCTCAATATTGGCACCATCCAGCGTGCCGATGGTGATGGCTCCATTCATCATGAACTTCATGTTGCCCGTGCCTGAAGCTTCTTTGCCCGCAGTAGAAATCTGTTCGGATAGATCCGTGGCGGGGCAGATGATCTCCATGGCCGAAACGCAATAGTTCGGTATGAACGCTACCTTTAATAGATCACCAATATCAGGGTCGTTATTAACCACGTTGGCAATATTGCTGGTCAGTTTGATGATGAGCTTTGCCATGACGTAGCCAGGCGCTGCTTTGCCACCAATGAGAACGCAGCGGGGTGTCCAGTTTTTTGTATCGCCTCGTTTGATGCGATCATACAAGTGAATGATGTGCAGTAAATTTAATAGCTGGCGCTTGTATTCATGGATACGTTTTACCTGAACATCAAACAGGGCGTTGATCTTGAATGTGACACCACACTCTTTTTCAACGAGTTGTGCCAGTCGTTGTTTATTGTTTTGTTTGATTTGGTACCATTTATTGCGGAACTTTTTTTTGTCGGCATAGGGTTTTAGTTGACCGATCTGTGAAAGGTTTGTGATCCATTTATCGCCGATAGTATCGTTGATCAGCTCGCTCATGCCAGGATTGCACCAAGCCATCCAGCGCCTCTGGGTGACACCGTTGGTTTTATTATTGAACTTCTTAGGCCAAAGCGCATGAAAGTCACGAAACAGCCCTTCTTGCAGTAGTTTTGAATGCAACTCTGCTACGCCATTGATGGAGTAACTGCCGACGATGGCGAGATAGGCCATGCGTATTTGTGGCTCAGGCCCTTCTTCAATGATGGACATGCGGCGTTGGCGTTCTGTGTCTCCTGGCCAATGTGTCGCGACCTCTGCTAAAAAGCGTGCGTTGATTTCATAAATAATTTCCAGCAGTCTGGGGAGCAGTTGCTGGAACAGGCGTACTGGCCACTTCTCCAGAGCTTCGGGAAGGAGGGTGTGGTTTGTGTAAGCCATGGTTGAACTTGTGATGCTCCAGGCCTCATCCCAGTTCAGTTTATAATCATCCATGAGCAGTCGCATGAGTTCAGCAATGGCTAGGGTTGGATGGGTGTCGTTGAGTTGAAAGCAATTTTTATCAGTGAAATTTTGGCTGAAATCTTCACCATGATCTCTGATCCAGCGTCGCATGACATCCTGCAAACTGGCCGATGACAGAAAATATTGCTGGCGCAGTCGAAGCTCTTTGCCATTCTCGCTGGCATCATTGGGATAGAGCACCATAGAGATATGCTCGGCCTGATTTTTGGCAGCAACAGATTCGGGATAGCTGCCTGCGTTGAATTCACCTAAATCGAACTCGTCTGTTGCTGTCGAGCTCCAGAGGCGCAAGGTGTTGACGGTATTGTTGCGATAACCCGGAATTGGCACATCGTAGGGAACCGCGAGGACATCATTCGTATCTACCCAGCGAACCCGCATTTTGTCGTCGGCATCACGATAATATTCACTGCGTCCGCCAAACTGGATGCGCTGCGTGTATTCAGGACGTTCTAACTCCCACGAACTACCATCACGCAGCCAATGGTCTGGCTCTTCGATCTGGTGGCCATTTTCAAGTTTTTGACGGAACATGCCATATTCATAGCGAATTCCATAACCGATAACAGGCAGGTTTAACGTGGCGCAGCTATCGAGAAAACAGGCGGCCAGACGACCTAAACCACCATTGCCCAAACCTGCATCGTGCTCCGCTTCGGCAATCTCTTCGAGGTCGAGCCCCAGGCTGTGCAGCGCTTTGCTGGATGCGGTATGAGCATCAAGGTTGAGCATGGTATTTCCTAGTGCTCTGCCCATTAAGAACTCTAGTGACATGTAATGGGCACGTTTGCAATCGCTCTCTTCATGGGCATAGCGCGTGTGTTTCCAGCGTTGCATGAGGCGATCGCGCAGTGTTAGTGCCAGAGCGTCGTAAGGATAATGCGTGTATTTGAAATGTTTGTCTCTGCCCAGTGTATGATTAAAATAGCGCCGAAAATCCTCGGTAATGCTTTCACAATCCATGCTGAGTGGTGGTAATTCTGTCAGCTCAGGTACATAGGTGTTATTGAGAATGGGAGTGAATTTGTTGTTCATGAGCGGTTATTTTCCTGATTTGTTTGTATTTGTTCAGTCACTACGAATTGATTTGGTAAAGTGTTTTTTCTGCCATACGTTGAGTGTAAGCATTGATTTTGTGGTGTGTTGGCATCCAGCCACAAAGAAAACGGTAAAAGTCAGTCCACGCTAACGGGAATAGTGCCAGCCATTCTGATTTTAATTCCTGCCAGTCGATCTCTTTTCTGATTGAGTATAACGCGACCTTGAGTTCTTTAAAGTAGTATTCCAATAGCTCCGTTTCCCATTGTTTGCATTGATTTTCGTTCAGGCAGCTTCCCAGAAAATAAGCAACATCTTTCATGCCGCAACCTCCACCAGTATACTGGAAATCTACAGCGGCGACATTGCCGCCATTCGCAGAAAAACAAAAATTAGCCACCTTGGCATCCCCATGAACTAATGTCTTGTACCGGCACCTGTTTAATAATTCATCAATGGTTTTGGCCGATCTCTTCAGTGGGCCATTTTTCATGGCAGAAAATTCATCTGGTCGGGTTTCAAGGTGCCAATAGGTGCCTGTTTCCCATAGCCCATCAGGGATTTCACCTAAAAATGTGGCGTGAAAACTGGCCAGCCATTTTAAGCAAACTTTTGTCTCTTGCTTGTTTAGACTGGTTTTCCTTACCGTAAAACCAGCGGCATCCAGATCTTCCAGTACGATGATATGCTCATGGGTTTCTGAAGTGGCGGCATAACATTGAGGAACTCTGCATGATGGGTGGCAGCGATTGCTCCAGTTTTTGTACCAGTGCATTTCAACGTCATAGGATTTGATTTTACGCTCATGAGAACGATTTGTATTCCAGCCTCTGGGGTGCTTTACCTCTTCAGGCAATACGATATATTTCAGAACGGCGGATTGTATTTCTGTGCCAGTAAGAGCGACCCGTACAATTTCTCCGTAACCACTCCAGAGTGTTTGAATGACTTCAACAGACGTTAATTCTTTGGCGCCTGTGGATTCCAGTACGATATTTTTGAAATGCGGGTTCACGTAGTTCTTTATAATTTAATAGGGTCGATCACGGATATTCAGTTTATATAGAATACGAGAGAGTACGAGCTCAACAATAAAAAATATGACCACAGTAGTAATAATATCGCCAGTGGTGAGTGCCAACAGACTTTGACAAGCCAGTAATGGAATCAGGGTTTCCGGTATCTGGTCAAGCCCAAGTGCCATGCTGCTGGGCGGCATATTCATACGGCGTTTGATAAAACTTGAAAAAAGATCACCCAGCATGGCAGTGCCAGCAATGATTGCACCGATATACCAGTCAAACCCTAATAAAAGCGCAGCGAAAGGCGTGAGAATGATCGACAGCAGAATTCCACGTATTGTCTTTGACTTTCCAAACAGTGGTTTTCCATCAAAAAAGCTAATGCCTCCATCGACTGGATAGGTGAAACGTTGCCCTAAAACGTTCTTTGCAATGATGGGTATGCCATTGGCAATAATCAGTAAAATGAGGAGTTGTAGTATTAACATTGCCCTCTATTATATCAATATCAGTCTAAAGTCATTTGTTTGCCAAGTTCGGTGAGCTCTCGGTTAATGGCTTCGCTGCTACCGAGGTTCAGTTCTATCAGGCGTTTCAGGTGGCTGATGCTTTCCAGGTCAATATGTGTGACTTGCAGGCCCAAAGCATTGCCTTTGACATGCTTGATGGATACTTCCATATGAATAAGTAAATGGTTTCCAGCCTGTAAAAATTCCAGTGTAAACTGACCATCGGTTGGCTCAACCCATGGGTCTTTAAGCTCTACCAATGCGCCTTGCAGTGAAATATCGACGAGATGACAAATCCATTCCTGAGTGTCGTTTTTAAGGACGACCCTGGTATCAAAGGGGATTCGTCTAAAGTGGCGCTGCTCTTTAAATGTTGTCATGCGATCATCCGTATCTTATATTGTTAATATGATTTAAGCTTTAACGACTGGTTTATATCACAACCTAAATCATTTTTATGTCTATCAGCACTGAAATCCGTTCAGTTCTGCTGCTTTGAGTGTATTATACAGTAACATGGCGACCGTCATAGGGCCGACTCCCCCCGGAACCGGAGTGATCCAGCCCGCACGTTTGGAGGCGCTTTCAAAATCGACATCACCCACCAGCTTTCCCGATTCAGTACGATTAATGCCTACATCAATGACGATACTTCCGGGTTTCACCCATTCGCCTTTGACGATACCAGGCTTGCCGACGGCAACAACCAGAATATCTGCATCAGCAACGTGTTTGGCCAGATCTTTGGTAAAACGGTGGCAAACCGTAATCGTGCAGCCTGCAAGCAGCAGCTCCATGGCCATCGGTCTTCCAACATGATTGGAAGCGCCGACAATAACAGCATGTTTGCCTTTAGGTTCTGCCCCGATATTCTCCAGCAACTTCATTACGCCATAAGGTGTGCACGAACGCAAGGTGGGCATACGCACTGTCAGTCGTCCGATATT
>CAYXVC010000122.1:0-6209 GCA_964468225.1 uncultured Gammaproteobacteria bacterium | reverse complement strand
CTATTTTCAGTGAACAGGCGGCAACACTCAAGTTTTTCGATGCTATTTTTGATGGACTTTGGATGCTTGCTCCATTGTTTGCTCTGTTATTTGTTGTGGCTCTTTTTTCACCGGTGTTGCTCGGTGGAATCTCTTTTGCATCGCTGGGGTTCAAGATTGAAAAAATTAATCCCGCGAAAGGGATTAAACGTATTTTTGGTCCTCAGGGAGGAATGGAGCTTTTAAAGGCGCTGGCCAAGTTTTTTCTGGTTTTTACGGTGGCCATCGTTTTTATCTGGAGTATGCAGCATATTATTTTCGGTTTGGGGTATCAATCAGTGATTGAATCTTTAGTGCATACGGGAGACTTGCTGTTACTGACTTTTCTCTTAGTCAGTGCATCACTGTTTGTTGTTGCCGGAATTGATGTGCCGTTTCAAATGTGGAACCACCAGCGTCAATTGAAAATGACACTGCAAGAGGTCAAGGATGAATTTAAAGAGACGGAAGGCAAGCCCGAAGTCAAGCAGCATATTCGTAAAGTGCAACAGGAGATGTCGCAGCGCCGAATGATGGATGATGTACCAAAAGCGGATGTAATTATTACGAACCCGACACACTATGCGGTGGCGCTGCGTTATGACAAAGACAAAGGTGGAGCGCCAGTATTATTAGCCAAAGGTGCGGATCTGGTGGCGATGCGTATTCGAGCGGTAGGTGTTCAACACAAAGTTATATTGATGGAATCACCGATGCTGGCGCGTTCCATTTTTTATCACACGGAATTGAATGCTGAAATTCCGGACGGGCTTTATAAAGCGGTAGCACAAGTTCTGGCCTATGTTTACCAGTTAAAGAAAAACAGTCGTTCCTACAGCAATGAACCTCAAACAATGAAAGAGAGTGTTTTGATACCGGATAATTTGAAAAAATAATTTTTGGTAACGACCCAGGTGGCTCCTGAATCGTTACATTCTTTATAATGATTTTTAATTCAACGGATGAATTTTTATGGCTTCTGGGTCTGATGTATTAGAAGGACTAAAAAATGTAGGGCGCTCCGGGTTGGGCGCACCTATTATGATCACTGCGTTACTGGCGATGATGATTGTGCCGTTGCCGCCTATTGCGCTGGATCTTCTGTTTACTTTCAATATTGCGCTGTCTCTAGTGGTGCTACTGGCCTGTGTTTATGCCCAGTTGCCGCTGCATTTCTCTTCCTTTCCGACTGTGTTGCTGCTGGCCACTTTAATGCGACTGGCATTGAATGTTGCCTCCACCCGAGTGATCTTGCTTGAAGGGCATAATGGAACAGAGGCAGCAGGCGAGGTCATAAATTCGTTCGGTAATTTTGTGGTAGGCGGAAATTATGTGGTCGGGCTGGTGGTGTTTTCTATACTGGTTTTGATTAATTTTGTAGTGGTCACCAAAGGTGCAGGGCGTATTTCCGAAGTCAGCGCACGCTTCACACTGGATGCGATGCCCGGCAAGCAAATGGCGATTGATGCCGATCTGAATGCCGGTGTGATTGATCAGGAAGAAGCTAAAAATCGCCGTGCGGAAGTGGTGCAAGAAGCCGATTTTTACGGCTCTATGGATGGTGCGAGCAAATTTGTTCGTGGTGATGCGATCGCCGGTATTATCATTTTATTTATCAATATTTTTGGTGGTTTGGGTATTGGTATGGCGCAACATGATATGTCTTTGGCGGATGCCGTGCATAACTACACACTACTGACGATTGGTGATGGTCTGGTGGCACAAATTCCATCGCTGGTTTTATCAACCGCCTCAGCCATTATGGTGACGCGTGTCTCCAATGCGAAAGATATGGGCGGACAAATTCTGGATCACCTGTTCAGTGATCCCCGTGTGCTTTATGTCACGGGTGGAATTCTTGGTCTGGTTGGTGTGATTCCTGGTATGCCAAATATGGTGTTTTTAGGTTTGGCTGCACTGTGTTGCGGAGGAGCTTATTATGGTTCACAGGGTAAAAAAGAAGCTTCGAAAAAACCGGGAAAATCACTCGCTGCAAAAAACACCAATGCTTCTCAGGTTGCAACTGGAGAGGTTGCGCCTGAAGAGATCAAGGAACTCAGTTGGGATGATGTGACGCCTGTGGATATTATCGGCCTTGAGGTGGGTTATCGTTTGATCCCGATGGTGGATAAAAAACAGGGTGGGCAATTGATGTCACGCATTAAAGGCGTGCGTAAAAAGCTGACACAGGAACTCGGATTCCTGATGCACTCTGTGCATATTAAAGATAATTTGAATCTGCCTCCGAATGGTTACCGTATTATTCTAAAAGGTGTGATTGCGGGCGAAGCAGAAGTGCGCCCCGAACAGGATATGGCCATTAATCCCGGGCAGGTCTCCGGTGTTTTAAACGGCATTGCCACAACCGACCCGGCCTTTGGACTAGAAGCCTTCTGGATTGACGCAGCGCAGCGCGATATTGCTCAAACGCAAGGTTACACCGTGGTGGATGCCAGCACCGTCATCGCAACACATTTGAGCCATATTTTATCAGGCCGTGCGCATCATTTACTGGGGCGTGAAGAAGCGCAACATCTGCTGGATACTCTGGCGAAAAAAGCCCCCAAACTGGTTGAAGCCCTAGTGCCAGACCTTCTGCCGCTGGGAGTGGTGCTTAAAGTATTGCAAAATCTTCTGGAAGAGCAGGTGAGTATTCGTGATATTCAGACGATTGTCGAAACTTTGGCGGAATATGCACCCAATAGTCAGGATTCTGCCGCGCTGACCAGCGCGGTTCGAGCATCGTTGGGTCGATCAATCATACAAAACATCAATGGTTTATCGGATGAGCTGCCAATTATTACTTTGGATCCTCAACTGGAACACATCTTGCTTGAATCAATACAGGCATCGGGAGGAAGCGGTGTCGGATTGGAGCCAGGGATTGCAGAGCGAATACAGCAATCACTTTCTCAGGCAGTTGAGCAGCAAGAAGTTGCCGGAGAACCTTCGGTACTGGTTGTTGCGGCACCGCTGAGAGAGTCCCTAGCAAAGTTTATACGCCATGGAATTTCATCACTGCATGTGCTGGCATTTAATGAGCTTCCCGAAGATATGAAAATTAAAGTCGTGGTTGTGATTGGTAATAATTAGGGTGGATTGTAATTTATGAAAATCAAGCGTTACTTTGCATCTAATGTGCGGCAAGCCATTGCGTTGGTACGTAATGAGCTGGGCGAAGACGCAATTATCCTGTCTAATAAAAATGTTCAGGGTGGCGTTGAGATTATGGCCGCCGCAGATTATGACGAATCATTGTTGAGCGAAACGATTCCAGAACCTGTAAAAAAAGCAGCACTCAAAAAATCTGCTGCAGCGATTGAGAAAAAAGAGGTCGCGAGTGTAATTTACGAAAGACCCAAGGTTCAGAAAAAAAGCTTTGAAAATAAAAAAGTGGCAGAAAAACCAACGCCGACTATAAAAGAACCTTTAGTCAAACCTCAAATAGCTGAAATAAAAGAGCCGGATAAATCCAAGGTCATCTGGACTCAGGATCCTGCCTTTATCGAAATGCGTGAGGAATTAAAATCACTGCGGGGTCTGGTTGAAAATCAACTCTCGGGCTTTGCCTGGGGAGATATGATTCAGCGCTATCCAGAACGAGTCAAGTTACTACAGCAACTTACAAAACTGGGTTTAAGCACATCACTGTGCCAGCGCTTGTTAAATGAAATTCCTGATATTGCAGATTTTGAAAAGCTGTGGCTGGCGGCACTGGCAAAATTGTCCAGTTGGTTACCACTCAATGATGATGCCATTATCAGTGGTGGTGGGGTTGTTGCAATGGTAGGGCCGACAGGGGTCGGAAAAACAACCACGATCGCCAAATTGGCCGCGCGTTATGCCTTACGCTACGGCGCTCGCCATGTCGGACTCATCTCTATGGATAATTATAGAATCGGGGCGCATGAGCAACTCAGAAGTTACAGCCGAATACTCGATATGCCGGTACGTTTTCCAAAGAGTCATAATGAGTTATGTGAAGCTTTGAATGAATTTGACGACAAGTCATTAGTTTTGATTGATACCGCTGGAATGAGTCAGCGCGATCTGCGATTAAATCAGCAGTTTTCACTGCTAAAAAGCAAGGTGAGTATTACTACCTATCTTGTGTTATCAACTACGACAAGGTTATCTTGTTTAAATGAGATCATGAGTGCTTTCAGGTCTGCAAAGCTGGATGGATGCATATTAACCAAACTTGATGAGGCCACAAGCCTCGGAGCGGCATTGAGTGAGGCTATTATGCATAAACTGCCGATTGCTTATGTCAGTGATGGGCAGCGCGTTCCGGAAGATTTAAGTGTGGCGCGGGCACATAATTTAATCAATCAGGCCGTATCCATCATGCAGCAAGCAGGGCGTATTCTTGAAGAAGAAGCACCCGGACTCACAATTCTAAATAATGGAGGAATCGCTGCACATGTTTGAAGGAGCTTTGGATCAAGCCGCAGGTTTACGAAATATGGCTGCTTCTCGCCCCGTTCGGGTGATTGCTGTTACCAGTGGAAAAGGAGGAGTGGGTAAAACCAATGTCTCGGTCAATCTTGCATTGTCCATGGTTGAGACAGGAAAAAAGGTTTTATTAATGGATGCGGATCTGGGGTTGGCCAATATTGATATTATGTTGGGGATCAGACCCACGCATAACCTTTCACACGTCATGAGCGGTGAGTGTTCACTGGAAGATGTGGTTGTGGAGGGACCGAAGGGGTTGCAAATTATTCCGGCGGCTTCAGGCATTCAGAAAATGGTTGAAATGAACCAGATAGAACATGCGGGTATAATCAGAGCATTTAGTGAACTTAGCATGAGTGTTGATGTTCTATTAATTGATACCGCCGCAGGAATTTCTGACAGTGTGATCTCGTTTAGCAAAGCGGCGCATGAAGTCATTATAGTTGTGTGCGACGAACCAGCTTCAATGACGGATGCCTATGCCATGATAAAACTGCTGAATAAAGAACACGGACTCCAGCGTTTTCGAGTGTTAAGCAATATGGTGCAAAATATTGAAGAAGGACGAAAATTATATAATAAATTACTCAAAGTAACCGATACTTATCTGGAGGTGACACTGGATTTTATGGGGGTTGTGCCATACGACGAAAGTTTGCGCAAAGCAGTACGCAAACAGCGTGCTGTTGTGGAAGCTTACCCAAGAAGCAAGGCCACACTTGCATTTAAAAGTTTAGCGAAAAAAGCCGAAAAATGGGCAATGCCTAGCGTAGCCAGAGGGCATATGGAGTTTTTTGTTGAGCGTTTAATTCAGTCTGGAAATTCAAAATAAAGGGAGAGGGAAGTAATGAATGGAGCTGCAATGAAAGTTTCGACACCAACTAAAGAGAGCATGCTGAATGATACGGTAGTGAAGCATGCACCACTAGTGAAACGTATCGCTTATCACTTGATGAGTCGCCTGCCGCCCAGCGTACAAGCGGATGATTTGATACAGGCAGGCATGATTGGCTTATTGGAAGCAGCACGCAACTACGATGCAAACCAAGGTGCAAGCTTTGAAACGTATGCAGGCATTCGTGTTCGTGGTGCGATGCTGGATGAAATCAGAAAAGCGGATTGGGCACCTCGTTCAGTGCATCGTAAAGCACGCCAGTTGGCCGCAGTGATCCGTGAAATCGAAAATAAAACCGGACGGGATGCGCGTGACCATGAGGTGGCAGAAGCGCTGGAACTCTCTTTGAACGATTATCACAAGATGTTGCAGGATGCCAGCGGTTATCGCGTTTTAAGCTTTGATGATATGACCAGTGAAGGTGATGGTATTGCGGTTGGTCTGTCTGATCATCTGCCCGGGCCACAAGAAAATATTCAAAAAGCCGATTTTAAACGCTCGTTAGCCAAAGCGATTGCCGGATTGCCAGAGCGTGAAAGCATGGTCATTACACTCTATTACGATGAAGAGTTGAACTTGCGCGAAATTGGATCAGTGCTAGGGGTCAGTGAATCACGCGTCAGCCAGATACACAGCCAAGCCCTGATTCGATTGCAATCCAGAATGAGTTTTTGGCGCAAAGATGGCTCGGAAAGACCATAAATTATGCGCAATCTCGAAACTTTCGAGGTAGGGGTGGAGCGGAATAACTATTCCACATCCTAAAGGGATTTAAAAAATGGCCGAATATACTGTTCAACTGACATTTTCTACACGAAACGGAGGTAGTTGTGGATAA